>RFIY01000130.1 GCA_003695505.1 Candidatus Dadabacteria bacterium
AAATCGCCGAGGATCTGAGCTTCCTGAATCCGATCAGCAGCACGGCCGACTGCACGAGCTTTCCGTACCTGTACGAGCTGGCGAATCAGAGCGACGGCACGCACGACATCTATCTGCGTTTCTACGATGACCTCGACAATCCGGGGCCGATCACCCAGGCGACGATCGTGCTCGATACTCAGGAACCTTCAGGCGCGAGCCTGATTCCAGTCGATGGGGGATACGCCACGACAAATGCTGTGACGTTCGACCTCGTGGCGGTTGGCGCGGATCTTGCCCAGGTCGGGCCCGGCAGTGTGTGTGCCGGTCAACCGGTATTTCCGTTCGTTCCGTCGACCACGATTACGTTGCCCCCCGGTGATGGTGCGAAGACGGTCGCCTGGCGATATGGCGATACGGCGGGGAATATATCGCCGTGTGCGACCGTACAGGTCACGGTCGATACTATGCTGCCCAACGGTGTCATGACGATCCAGGGTAGCATCAGTGTGTCCGCAACGACCACGAATACCGTGAATCTCGTGTTCAGCAGCGTCGATACCGACGTGGAATCCGTCGCGCTGTCCAATTTCGCGACGCTTGCGGATGCTTCTTATCAGCCGTTTACGACCGTCGTGCCGTGGGTGTTGTCGAGCGGCGACGGACAGAAGACCGTCTATGCGCGCTTCCGGGATCGCGCCGGCAATGAGTCGCCGGTCACCTGGGCAACGATTTCGCTCGATACGACGCCGCCGCTGAACCCTTTCGTGCTGATTCAGGACGACAACGGTGTCACGCGGGGGCCGACGATCGATGTGCAGGTGAACGCGGTCGATGCGGCGCAGATGCGCATCGCGACGTCACCGTCGGCACTTTTGTCCGCCTCCTGGACGACCTATGCCGTCGCGGCTACCGTCGATCTGGCCGGCGAACCAGATGGGACGGTCGTTGTCTATGCGCAGTTTCGCGACATCTATGGAAACGCCTCCGCGATGGTCAACGATACGATTGACCTTGATCGTGTTCCACCGACGCCGGTCACGGTACAGGTACTTGACGGGCCGTATGTATCCGATGTGAGCGTGCTGCTCCAATTGGCGGTGAGCGATCCCGGGCCGGTCACGATGATCGTCTCGAATGACCAGACCTTCAACGAGGCTGTTCAGAGCTTTGCACCGAATATTACGCATTTGCTTGCGCCGGGTGACGGTGCGAAGCGGGTGTATGTACGCTTTTTCGACGCCGCCGGTAACGCGGCCGACATCGCGTCGAGTATGGTCACGCTTGATACAACGCCACCTTCAGTGCCGCAAATCCGGACAGTGGCGCAGATTGTCGATGCCGACCAGATCACGGTCGAGATTTTCCCGAATTCGGGAACGGATGCCAATTTCGCTGCGTTCGAAGTGCTTGGCGGCAGCTTGTACACACAAGGTTTTACAGCTGTGTCCTGGTCGTCGGCAACGACGCAATTCGTTTTTGGCCTGCTTCAGGATGCCGACAACCTTTTGCAAGTCCGGGTGCGGGACAGGGCCGGCAATACGTCCGCGCCAGGTCAGGTGATCATCACCGAGGACAGCACCCGCCCATCGCCGCTGACGTCGATTCGGGTGCGCAATCAGAATGGCAAGGTCACGTTGTACTGGGAGCCGTCTTCAGAAGGAGATGTGGTCGGCTACTGGGTATATTACGGCACGACGACGCGACTCGATCCGATCAATGGGCAGGCCGGTGCCTATCAGGGACAGTTCGCCGACCAGGGAGACAGCCCGGTCTGGGTTGCGGGTCGGCAATCGGACTCGTTTACGCTCAGTGGCCTCCCGAACGGTACGGTGATCTACGCGACGGTCGTTCCAGTGGATCACGCCGGCAAAGAGGCCGTGTATGGAAATGAGGTCGCGGGGCACCCCAATCTGATTACGCCGGAACACAAGTTTCCGGAGCTCAGGCAGTTAAGCGTGCTCAGTGATATCGGGTTCACCTCGGAAATCCGCCGCTATCAGAATTACCTGTATGTCGTCGCGAACAACCGGATCGATGTCTGGGATCTGAGCGACGCGCTTCGCCCGAGCCATGTCCGGGCCGTCACGGTACCGGTGGACGATGCTCGCCTGACCACGCTGACCTTTCATCCGGCCCAACCACGGATGTATGTGCTGGAATTCGATCCGGCGCCAACCGATACCGGGTTGCAGCCTGCGATCGCCGTGTTTGATCTGACTTCACCGGGCGCGCCGTCCTGGCTCGGGTCGGTCACGATTCCGACCGAGCAGCGGCTTCCGGTCAATCTGGTCGCATCCAATTCTGCGCTGTACGTTAGCGCTCTCGATACGACGCAAATCATTGGTGGCTCCCACGAACTGGCCGTGCTCTCGCTGGCCGATCCCGATCAACCTGTCCCCGACACGGCGGCCTCGATGGTGACCTCGAGTCTGTTCTTCGAGATGGCAGTCGATCCGGTGCGGAACGAGCTGTACATGAGTGATCTCGGGATCGGGATCCGCAAGTACGATATTTCTGGTCCTGGCGCGCCTGTTTTTGTCACGAGAACGGCGCCGGGGGCTCATTTCGGGATTGGAGATTTCGTTCTGTACGGCGACTTTCTGTATGCATCTCCATATGGAAACAGCCTTGAGTTGTTCGATCTGCGCAATGGGGGCATCGATGCGACGGGGTACTCGTACACGCTTACCGCATACAACGGTTCGTTCTATCAGAGCGCGGATGTGTTCGGAAACAGCGAGCCCGGCAGCATGTTGCAGATCATCGGCAATCAACTGTTCAGCGCAGGCGACGAAGGGGTTGGCTGGTTCGATCTCTCTGTGACCGACAACATCGCCGAGCTGGGCTCGTTCGTCGATTTCGGTGGGCAGTTTGAGTATGCCGCGATCGCGGCAACATCGACGCCGGGGCATACGATTTATGGCTTCGATGAATATGAACTTACCATCTTCGACATGGACAACCAGCGAATCTATTCGCGTCTGGGCATTCGGCGGCCGTACAAGGATCTGGATGTCATGTATGGTCTGATTGCAGTTGCCGAAGGTAAGGATGGCGTGGCGATTTACGACTACAGCGGCGGGGTGACGAAAGAACTGTCCAGGGTGACATACGGCGCCTGCAATTTCGAAAAGGTGCAATGGGTGCAGCAGGAAGGCTATCGGATGATCTATGCCTATTCGGCGCAGCCCAGCGGACTGGTTTCCATCGACGCCACCGACCCGTACAATCCCGTGGCGCTGTCAGAGCTCGGTGGTTGCCCTTCGAGTCCCACATCTGACTGGTTTTATTACAGCAACAGCTACGGTCCGTTCGCGGTTAGCGATTCGACCATTTATCTGCCTTACTGGACGACATCCGGTAGCACGATCGTGTTGTACAGGCTCTTCATGGACCAGGCAGGTGCGCCAAACAACCTGGCCTACGGCAGTTTCTGCAGGATCAGCAATACGGATGTTGAGCTGCCGATTCGCGACGTCTTTGTACACGACGACAAGATCTTCATCATGCACGGTACGGGCACGGCCAGCCAGACCGAAATCTACAGTACCGCCGGAAATTTCGGAGGTGCCGCGTGCACACGCATCGGGGAAATGAACCGCGGTGACTGGGACAGTCGTGTCGTTGTCGGCCAGGAGCTCTATTACAAACGAGGGTCGCAAATCAGTCGCTATGCGATTACGGACCCGACGAACTGGCAGGCGCTGGGGACAAGCATCGATCTGGGATCAGGTTATCTTGCAGGCGGCCTCGTTTACGAGGGAGGGTTATTGTATACCTTCGTCGACGATGGCGTGATGGTCATCGATGATTCGGGGTTTGGGGGGCAGATCGTCGGCCTTGGACCCGATCCGTATGGCGGCAACAATTTTCGAGAAGCGCAAGATCTTGCCGTCGAGCGCAACTGGTCGATCGGATTGACGAAGGATCGTGGCATCAACTTGTGGCAGATTGCGACGCCAAGGCGTCTGCAAGCCCAGGGCGATGCCGCGCCGCTGGTGTCTTCGCTTCGGGCGCTCGCGCCTGTCGGGCCTTTTGTCGCGTTGGCTGGCAGTTTCTCCGATGCATTGGCGACAGATGGTTTTGCCATCTACGACGCGCGAGGAGTGACGCAGTTTTCTCCGGTGACCTGGATTGCGTCGCTGGACAACTTTCTCGGCGACGACGTTCGCCGCCCGGAGGGCCTGTCGGGAGGGGAGCAATCGTTTGTTGGTGTGACTTCGTCGGCAAGTTTCGTTGGTGTCTATCGGTTCGACCTCACGGATCCCACGGCACCGTCGTGGTCAATGGCTGCGACCACAGGATCCATGTCTCGCGTTGCAGTCGACGGTGACCGGGTCTACGTCGTGACCGACTGGGCAAACGGAGACGTGGCGGTGTTTGATTTGTCCGGGAGCGCAGGTGTGCAGACGCTCCCGGTCGTCAATCTGGGGGTGCGCATCGCGGAGCTGGAGGTGCAGGGCGGGATCGCCTATGTTCTCGAAGATGATCCCGTCAGTACGGCCAATCCGAATATACATGTGTATCGCGTTTCGGGAGACGTCTGGAACTATGTTGACACCATCGTGGGGACGAACTTCGGTAGCCCGCTTCTGCACGGCCGCTATCTGATGATCAGCGATCGGCCGTCGGGCGTATTTCAACAGGACCTGAAATTCTATGACCTGGAGCGGATTTTCTCGGGAGCGGGAAGTCCCGTGATCGTCGGAAGCTCTCCTGGCAAATGGGTCACGCGTTTTTCGCGCACCGCCGGCACGGACATTTTTAACGCCTGTTGCGACTGGCTGGCCTATACCGATCCCAACACGGTGACAACACAGTTTTCAACGAACGGTGTCGACATCAGTGAGATGAGCGTTTCCGGACCATTTATTTTTGGAATGGACTGGACGGGGCAGCTGCAGCGATTCGCGTTTGAATAGGCGGCTTGTTCAACCGAGTCTATGCCGAGAAGCCGCTTCGATCGGGGACAAACGTCGCGGTTACTCCGGCTCGACGTTGATGCGCAACTTCAGGCGAACGCGCTCGCCGTCGCGTTCCAGTTCGACGGGAACCGTCAGGACGCCATCTTCCATCGAAACGGCCTGGTCCGCGTCGACGAGTGTCCACTGGCCGGTTGGTTCGGCTGAGACCTCGACCGCCGTGGATGGAGCCGACGGTTGGGTGGCAGGAGCGGGTGCTGCCTGCGGGCGAGCGCCAGGCGTTTCGATGCGCGGTTTTTTGCCGTCCTGCGTCCGTGGAGGAGGCTCCGCTGGCTGAAACGTTGTCGGATCCTTTTCGCGCAGGTCGCGGATCACGGCCTTGCAGATCGCGCTCAGTGTGTCGAGCACGCCCTTTCCGCGGTGCGCCTCGGCCTCGAATACCGGCGCGCCGAACGGGTTGAGGTGCTTGTTGAGTTCCTCGACCGGCATCGCGTCGGGCAGGTCGCGCTTGTTGTACTGAATGACCAGCGGAACCTTGCGGATATCGATACGGTGAACCCGCAGGTTCTCTTCGAGATTGCGCAGACTTTCGAGGTTGTCGTTGAGGGCCTCGGCGCGGCTGTCCGCGACGAAGACGACGCCGTCGGCGTTCTTCAGTACCAGCTTGCGCGTCGAATTATAGAAAACCTGACCGGGCACCGTGTACAACTGGAACCGGGTCTTGAGGCCACGAATTTCCCCCAGCTCGATCGGCAGAAAGTCGAAGAACAGCGTGCGATCGGTCTGCGTCGCCAGCGTCATCAGCTCTCCCTTGTGTTCGGGGCGCAGTTTCTTGTGGATGTGCTGGAGATTCGTCGTTTTTCCGGACAGACCGGGGCCATAATAGACGATCTTCGCCTGAATTTCGCGCTTTCGCAGATTGAATACAGCCATGGTGGGTCCGCTGTCCTGTGTCGCCTGAACTATTTCTGCTTGCGCACCAGAATTCGTTTGGCCTGGGTCGCGATGTTGTTGCTGACCGATTTCGACCGTGCAATGCGTTTCAGATCCGCGTCGCGCAACTGCGGCAGTAACTGCATTGCGATCTGCACCGGTGTTTTGGGATTCTCGACCAGCGCCACTTTGACATTGTAGCTTTTCATGAATTTCCGGTCGCGGGCGATGGTGCGGAGCATGTCGTCGCGGACCGACTTGGACTTGGCGATGGCCAGAATCTCCTTGTCGCTGATGCGCGGGTTTTTTAGCACCATCGAGGATACGATCTTGTTCGGGTCGATCACCAGCAGCGAGCGTGCTTCCTTGCCGCCCATCAGCGCAAGTTTGATCTTTTGCGGTACCGTCATTTGCTGCAGGGCCTTGCGCAGGTTGCTCATGTCGATCTCGTCCTCGGCCTCGCCGGCGGCAGACGCGATCAGTTTTTCGGCCTCTTCTTCGTCGGAGACTTCGTCATCGTCGCTACTGATGAGTTCGTCGACGACCGGATCCGCTTCACTCGCGCCGTCCAGGCTCGCGGATTCAGCCGCGTCGAGCGCCTCCTTGTCATAGTCGTCGCTCTGTTCGAGTTCCTCCCGTGTCGCCAACCCCTGCTGCATCAACAGTTTTCCGGCATAGGCGCGGCTGAAAAACTCTTCGAGGCGGGCCTTCATGGCCGGGCCCAGTGACGTGTTTTCGAGCAATGCCTCGACGAGCCTCACTTCGCGCAGCATGGCGGTCTGGTTGCCGACAAGAATTTCGAGCAGATCCGTGTCGTCCTCTGTTCGGGCGATTTCCACCAGGACGTCGTCGGGTACGGCTGGATTGAGAATCAGCGCTTCGCGTTCGGCGCGATTCAGGTTGCCGTGGCGCGCCAGCACCCGAAACACGGGTGGGGCCAGACGCGCCTGTATCGCGCCCAGTCGAACATTGGCTGGCAGGTCGAGCAGTGTCTTTCGCGCCTGCTCGCGAATGGTGGCGTCGGGTTCCCGGGCGATCAGCACGGCCAGGGC
>RFIY01000131.1 GCA_003695505.1 Candidatus Dadabacteria bacterium
ACGGTGGCCCGATCCCGTCCTCAGCTTCGATCGACTCGATCTGGGCGTGGCGTGGGCACCGCTGCTCACGGGGTCTGTCGAGCTGGTCGGCGCGGTCGATGACATGCAGATCTATGTTGCACAGGATACCGCCGGATCGAATCTGGAAAGCATGCTCACGGTAACGGCAACCGCACCGGACGAACAGACTGCAGCAACCGATCACACGGACATGTCAGCGCTTCCGCCGGTACGACTGCAATCACTGTCGATGGAACCTGTCAATGTCATTTTTTGCGACCAGGCCACGAGCCCTGAATCACGGTATGCATTGGCGAAGGCGCGGATCTCGCTATCCAATGTGGCTCCTGGTGCGACCGCGCGGCTGTTCGCCGCGCTTCCCATCGAGCTGGCCCGCAGGGATCTCCAGGCGAATGGCACGATACGCGTCGCCGTCGATGCCGCGCTGCCGGATCTGGACGCGCTGACGGCTCCCGTACCGTTCAACGTCGATGTCGATGCTTCCGCGCTCGACCTCGACCTTCCGGGCATCGCCCACCGTTCGGCAGGCGATGACCTGAGACTGACAGCATCGGGTCAGACGCATCCAGACGCAGAGTTTGGCGTCTGGATGAACCCTCTGCGTGTACGCATCACCGGACTGGATGTTGAGCCGGAGGCTGCTGGAATAGAGTCTCTCCACGTCGCGGCGCTTGACGCCATGGCAGTCGTAACCGCCCCTTCCAGCGACACACGGCTGTCCGCACGGCTTGACCTGCGCGGGCGCTCGGCACCAGCATCGTTTACGTTGCCGCTGACCATCGCCGTGCGGGGGCCGTTGGCCCTGACGTCCGCGTCATGCCGCGCCTGTACATTCACGCTCGCTTCAGACGGCGCTCGCATCGAACTCGATCAGACTCAGGAACCCGCTCGCGTCGCACTGGATCTGGCCGCGGCCGGGCAGGCCTTTCTGCGGCAGGGCAACATCGATCACGCTTCCGTCGGCCTTTCGGGAGCGTCCCACATCCAGGATCTTGCCTGGACAACACCGGTCACGGTGGTCTCTGGCAACGGCGCCATCAACCTGACAGCGTCGACGGAAATCATTGATAATGCTCCCACAAACCTGCGCGCAGATCTGCGGGCGAACCTTGACCATCTGCGCGTGTGGCTTGCGGACACGCTGGACAAACCAGCCGGTGAGCGATTGCGGTTGAACGCGACTGCTGAAGCCCCGTCGCCGCAGCGCGGCCGCGGTACGATCGCGATCCTCTCCGACGGCCTGACGCTCGACGGACATCTGGCACTCAAAGACGCCCAACAACGATTCGCATCCCGTATTACGGCATCGCTTGCGGGCGGCAGCCCGGCATCGCACTGGATTCTGCAGCGGCCAGATCTGGTCACGCGTTCGACGCTGGCGATTGACGCGACCTCCAGCGGCGAGTTGTCGCGCCCGGCGACGTTGCGCCTCGATGGCAAGATCAATGGGCAGATTGGCTCAAGCGACCTCGAGGCCCATCTCTGGTTGATGGACCTCGACAGTCCGACCATCGACATCGACGTACGAAGTCGTCGCATCGACCTCGACGAACTGGCCGGGTCCGACGCAAACGGCAACGAGGCCGAAGCGGCGAAGGCGTCAACGCCAACTGCGCCCGAAGAAGAATTCCGTCTGGCCTCGACGGACCTGGCGACACTGCGACCACTGACACTGACGCTCCAGGCACGGACCGGCGACCTGATTCTGGACGGCACAACCTACGACGATGCCGAGCTGCAATTGTTGCTGGCGCACGGAAAACTGACGGTCAAGAAGATGGACGTGGGGATGTTCGGTGGACGTGCTTCCGGTTCATTGGACGCAGACCTGAACACCTACCCGCTGGAATGGGCCGCGCAACTCCACCTGACAAACATCCAGACCGAACCACTGATCGCGCTCTATGAGCCGAAGCACCGCAAGTTGCTTCAGGCGGGGGCGGATCTGGATCTCGATGTGGCCGCCATTGGCACCACCTCGGCATCGATTCGCCGTCATCTGACTGGGACAGGAACGTTTCTGCTTCACGATGGGCAGCTCAACACCATCAGTCTCGCGAGTGAGATCGAGTCCCAGTTCGATGCATTTGTCCGTGAGTTATCGATCGTCGATGCTGCTGGCGATCTGTTTTCGACTGCGGAAAAGCTGATGCGTACACCCGTCGTGCAACGCAGCGCGGCCGCCCGGAATGCCAATCCGGCGGTATGGCGCAAGAAATATGACGCGTTTCGTTCCTTTTCGCTGGCCGGCCTGCTGAGCGTCGACAAAGGGATTCGAGATACCGCAGGAGAACTCACATTCCGGGACGGCCACCTTCTGATCACCGCATTGAACGAAAGTCCGTCGGGCCGCTACGATGTTCGCGCGACGGTTGCGCCCGACGACCGGCTTTCTGGCGCGGCTGAATATGTCGCATCAGCGACCGTCCGCCAGAAAATGCTCGCCCGCAGCCCCTATGCCGCCCTGCTCTTCGACGATGGCGGAAACTTCCGCCTCCGCATGAAACTTCGCGGTTCGTTGACGGATCCGTCCGTTGGACTCGATCTGACACCGATCCGGGACGGATTTCGGGCGCGGAGTCGTGAACGGGTGCGGCAGGATGTCCTGCTACCGCTGCAGCAGGCGGCAAAGGAGCTGGTTACCGGCAGCGTTCCGGACGCAAAGAAAATCATTGAACAACCCCGGGAGCAGGCGAAAGACGCCGCCAGGAAAGCAAAGGAAGCAACCGGGAACGTTCGCTCGCAGGCCCGCGATGCCGTCAACAAGGTCGGAAAGAAGCTGTTCGGCCGATAACGCGCCAAACGCGCAACGCTCCAGGCTGTTACAGCGGTTCAGCCCCCGCCGCATCACCTGACAGGAACGAGACTACCGGGGTGGCACGCACGCGGGACGTCGGCCGCGGCTGCGCGCGGACTCGTATTTTGGTACCGCGACAGACAGATGTTTCTGTAGCGCCTGTATGCGAGTCTGGTGCGACGGGTGCGTGGACAAGAATTGCGGCGGCTGACCTTTGCTGCGCGCGGCCATATTCCGCCAAAGCTGCACCGCCCCATGCGGATCAAACCCGGCCTCGGCCATCAGATCCATTCCAATCAGGTCGGCCTCCGACTCGTGTTTGCGGCTGAACGGCAACAGGACACCGACCTGCGCGCCCAGTCCCAGCCCCGCCAGCACGGCCTGTTGCGTACGCGGATTTCCGGCGGTCAACACGCTCGCAGATACCATGACGCCTTGCGCGACCAGACCTTGCGAGACGCGTTCATTGCCGTGATTTGCCAGGACATGGCCGATTTCGTGCCCCATGACGGCGGCGAGCTGCTCTGGCGCGTCAGCAACCTCCATAATGCCCCTGTATACGCCGATCCGCCCCCCGGGCAGCGCGAACGCATTCACCGTATCTGAGTCGAAGACAACGACTTCCCACTGTTTCCGACGCCATTTGGCAGGCAGCTCGGCGATCAGCGCATCGGCCAGGCAGCGAACATAGCGATTGGCCGCCGGATCCTGACTGATGGGCTCCTCCTGTTTGATTTGCTCAAAGGACTGCACCCCGAGCGCTTCCATCGTGGACGCCGGCACCAGTCGCAACTGCTTGCGACCCGTTGGCGTCGTTGCGCAGGCAACGAGTCCGCCGATGACCAGCGCTGCGCACGACAGAAAAGCAATCCTGACCGGAGTGGACATGGCCATCGCTCACTTGTTCATTTCGGTTACAATCAGATCCAGTCGGTGCCGGGACACCCGGACACCCCCTTCTGAGCCATAATCTACCACAATCCATGACACTGACACCGCCCGTTCCGAAAGGTTTCCGATTCCCGGATATCGAGGAACATCTGTTCCGAAAGCTGGGTCCCGTGCTGCGCGCCAGCTTTGGCGAACAGGTCGCACGCATCAGCCTCGACGGTGGTTATACCTGCCCGAATCGCGACGGCACCCTGGCAAGCGGTGGTTGTACATACTGCGGCGAGGGATCGCGCGCCCTGATTCCGCGTGCTGGCAGCATCTCGCGTCAGTTCCTCGAATCGGTCTCGTTTCGCAAGGAAAGGGCGTTCATCGCCTACTTCCAGAGCTTTTCGGGCACCTATGCCCCCCTCGATGTTCTGCAACGTCAGTGGCGCGAAGCGCGCTCCTTACCCGGCGTCGTCGGGCTCGCGATTTCGACCCGTCCAGACTGTCTGCCCAAACCCGTCATACGCGAACTGGCCCGACTCGCAAACGAGCTGCCGCTGTGGATCGAACTGGGCCTGGAAAGCGCCGATGACGCCACCCTGCGCAGAATCAATCGGGCGCATGATGTCAACTGCTTCGTGGAGGCCGCAGGCCAGCTTGCGGATGCCGGAATACCGGTCGTCGCGCATCTGATTTTTGGTCTGCCTCAGGAACCCGATGATGCACCGCAACGAGCGATCTCGCTCATCAACGGACTCCCCGTCTGGGGTCTCAAGATTCACCCTTTCCATGTTGTACGCGGCGCGCCGATCGCGCGCGCCTGGGAGCGTGGAAAGTTGTCTCTGAAAAGCCGGGACTGGTACGTCGACCAGGCCGCCGATGCACTGACGAGGCTGCGACCAGACATCGTCGTCCACCGTATCACCGGTTCCGGCGCCGGCCCGAAGCATCTGGCACCCGACTGGGCGGTTCAGACGAAAAAGCTGTACAGCGATATCGAACGGCGTCTGCGCAAGCGAAACCTGCGTCAGGGCGCGCTTATCTGAGCGGGTCGTCAGCCAGGGCGTCCGTCCAGGCGCAGTTCGACCGTACAACTGGCCCCGGTCCTGCAATCAAAGCCGATGGATTGCAGGACGCCACGGAACCCGCTGCCGCGTGGACGCAATTCGAGATCGGCATCGATCTCGTAACACGCCTCCACGACCAGATTGAGTCCGGCGACAATCCGACTGCCTTCGCGAGTTCCCCGATACGTTCGCGGATTCTCGGTGTCCGCACCGACAATGACAAGGACAAGCTCTCCGTTTTCGTCGATGACGACATCTTCCTCGGCCGGGTCGACGCCACACGTGTCGGACTGGATCTCGTATGAAACACGGTAGCGACCGGGCGCGATGTCCGCGCCGCTGCCACAACCGGCGAGTACGGCAACGGCAAACAACGCCGCCGCATTTGCAATCCATTTTTCTGGCCGAAACTGGCGCACGCGGTTCCTTTGCTGTCCATACACGACCCGTCGCGGTGATTTTACTTTCCCCGGACGGCTATTGCAACCATCGTTTTGCTTCACTCCGCTGCACGCCCCTTGAACAATCGAAACAGCCACCACAACAGCGGTGCCGTCACCGCTCCACCAGCGGCGACAGCGAGCAACAGCATGCGCAGCACCGCCGGTTCGGCAGCGGCATCCCGAATCGTCCAGGCTCCGGGAATCAGCCACGGATATTGCGACGCGCCCCATCCGGCAAAAATCGCAAGCGCAAGCGCAACAACGGCGCGCCGTGCAAGCCGGAACTTCCAGTGGTATAGCCACCATAATGTCGTCAGGGCTGCAACACCTGCGCCTGTCTGCCAGACAAGCGCACCCGGCGACAGAATCAGGTTCTGCGCGAACGATGCGCCACCAGGCGTATGATAGAGCGCGACGACCGATACGAGCGCACAGACACCGAGCGCGGCGCCACTGAGCATACCGTACAGGCGGTACATCTCGCGAACGCTTTCCAGCTCAACCTCTACCGTGAGGTAAACGGCCGCAAGATGCGCAAACAATGTCATCGCCATGACCCCACACAGGACGGAAAACGGAGATACCACCGCAAAAGAGCCGGCCAGCGGGGCACCCGGCTCGGCCCCCTGCCCCAGCGCAAGCGCACCCGCAACCAGACCAAACATGAATGGCGTGATCAGGCTCGCCCAGCCAAAAATTCGCCGCCAGACGGCAACCCGCCCGCCTCCACCATACGCCTGCATCACATAGGCGGTTCCGCGCAATACGATCCCGACGAGCGCCAGAGACAATGGTCCGCCCATCTTCACGGACAAATCCGCAAATGCGGGCGGAAACGCCACGAACATGACCACGAGCGCGAAAATGACCCAGACGTGATTCGCTTCCCAGATTGGTCCAATGGCCGCCTCTGCCGCCTCGGCCGTGCGACGCTCACCGCGAAGCCGCGCCAGCAGTGACCAGATCCCCGCGCCGTAGTCGGCCCCGCCGGTCAGCCCATAGATCACCAACGCGCCAAACAGAATGCCGGCAGCAAGCTCAGGCATGACTGGAACCCTCCACCGCGGCAATGTGACGACGTAGCGCCAGAATGACGACTGCCGACAATGCAGCATACAGGAGCGCCGCCACCAGAAATGCCCACCACAATCCGCGCTGCGGCGTGACGGCATCGGCGACGTTCATGATGTCGTAAATGATCCAGGGCTGTCGCCCGACCTCGGTTACGATCCAGCCAGCCTGGACAGCAACGATACCGGCCGGGCCGCTGCAGGCCAGCGCCAATAACCAGGGGCGCTCTCTTTCGAGCCGCCCGCGGCGCAGACGGCGAGCCGCGAGCAGGTAGAGAAGCGCCATCCACAGCCCCAGCGCCACCATGATCTGGAAAGCGATATGGACCACCGCAACCGGAGGCCATAGCGCCCGTGGAACATCTGCAAGGCCGACCACGACCGCCGACGGGTCTCCGAACGCGAGAACACTGAGCATGCCTGGCACTTCGATCGCCCCGCGCACGACTTGCGCATCCACATCCGGCCACCCGCCAAGATGCAATGGCGCCTCGGCCCGAGTTTCGAAATGCGCCTCCATCGCCGCAAACTTGACTGGCTGCTGCCTGGCGACCACCTTTGCACTGTAATCGCCACTGAGTGGCTGCAGCACCGCTGCAATGGCCGCCACGGGCAGTGCAATCCGCAGCGCAAGACGGTGCAGCTCGTTTTCGGGATCGCGCATCAGCCGCCAGGCATGGATTCCGGCCACTGCGCCGCTCAATGCCAGGATCGCGGCGATCGTCATGTGCAGCACCTGCTGCCCGGCCATCGGATTGAACATCGCCTCGAGTGGACGGACATTCACGAACCGGCCATCCACCAGGTCAAAGCCTGCCGGCGCGTTCATCCACGCGTTCGCGCAAACGACAAAAGCACCGCTGAGCAGGCCACTGACAGCCACACCAATGCCGGCCCACCAGTGCGCCCGGGCCGACGTACGCTCCCATCCATACAGATAGATACCGATGCAGATCGCCTCGACAAAAAAGGCGAAACCTTCGAGCGAAAAGGGCATGCCGATGACAGGTCCGGCATGGCGCATGAACTCGGGCCACAACAGCCCAAGTTCAAACGACAAGATCGTTCCCGACACCGCGCCGATCGCGAACAGTATGGCGACGCCCCTGCTCCAGCGAACGGCAAGTTCGCGTGCCAGTTCGTCACCATGACGCAGCCAGCGCCATTCGGCGGCAGCCATCAGCACGGGCATTCCCATGCCCGCGATCGCGAACACGATATGGAACGCCAGCGACATGGCCATCAGGCTGCGCGCTGCGAGCAAATCGGTCATAGCTCTATTCTACCCGCGCCCGCAGCGCCGGGCAGTCTTTCGTTGCGATTCCGTTTCCGAAAAAACGAAAGCCCCGGAATCTTGCCGCGTCGTCACGCTGCTTCCGGAGCTTCCTCTGCGCACGGACTGGACGCTGCACGCAGAGCGCCGACTCTCAGCGGACGCCGATTCTATCGCGGACTCGCCACCTCCTGCAGAACTCCACGCCTCCACGGCAAAGTCCGTCGCCAGGGACGCACCCCGTGCGGCGCTTCCTGCTTCGCCACAGAAACCCCGCTCTGCGACTCGCAGAAAACACCACACG
>RFIY01000132.1 GCA_003695505.1 Candidatus Dadabacteria bacterium
GTAACCCCATGCCCCTCATCATCTTCGACTTCGACAAGACGCTGATTCCGGTCGATACCGGGTTTGAGTACATCCGCTTTATGCTGCGGCGCAGTCGCGTGCGCAAGGTGCTGGCGCGGCTGGTGTCGCCGTTGGGGATCGGTTTGTTGTTTGTGCCGCCGTTGCGGTACTGGGGGATTTCGCTGTTTGCCTGGATTGCGACGTTTCCGACGAACCGCGAGGCGCTCAAGGCGACCGAGGAGCCTTATCTGGACTGGCTGTTCGACGAGCGTGGCCTGGGGCTGTATCCCGCAGGGGTGGCGCGGATTCGGGCATATCAGCGGCAGGGGCATCGCGTCGTGATCGTGACCGGATCACCGCGTGGCCTGGCCGAAGCGGTGCTGCGGCGGGCCGGTCTGGATGGGGTCGACGTCATCGGCTCGGGCGACGGCGTTCTGCTGGGGGGCGCGGTCTGCACCGAACACTGCATTGGCGGCCGCAAGATTACCTGCTGCCGTCAGGCCGGGCTCGACCTGGATGAGCTGGAACGCATGTACAGCGACAGCCTGCTCGACCTGCCGCTGCTGCGGCGCGCGCGTGAAGCGGTACTGGTCAATCCGAAGACCCGCGCGCACAAGGCGGTACGTGCGGTCGTCCCACATGTCAACGTCGAACGCTGGACGCTCGAGCCGGAAGTGGGGGAAAGCCCGTCCGGTTGAGCGATTCCGTCAACAGCCGTAATCGTGTTCCTCGTCGTCTTCGTCCTCGTCGTCGTCATCGGGTGACGGGTCGGGGCGATGATGCGGCTTCTGCTTGTGGTCGTGCGAATGATCCTTGCCGGCGCTGGGCGGGGTGGTTGCGGCATCTGCGCCGTCGGGCGAGTTCGCATCCGCGGGAGGTTGCTTCGGGGCGGGTGGTGCGGCGTCGCCGGAAGGTTCCGCAGCCCAGGCGGTACCGCAGAGGTACAACGATGCAAGGCATATGGCAAGAACTACGGTGCGCATGCGGCGTTTCTCCTGCGGTGGGGACGGGCGTGGCGTTGATGACTCATCGTCTGTCCGTATGCGCAACACTTTGACCACGCGTTCGTCTGGAAGCACCTGATACACCAGCCGGTGCTGAATGTTGATACGGCGAGAATATGCGCCATTCCCTGCTCTTCACCAGCCGGGATCCTTCGACGTTTCGTTCAGCGGCGTACTGAGGCCTTCCAGAATGGACGCTCGCATCCCCGGCACCGAAAGCAGGTACAACGTCTCCTGGATCGCACTCCAGTCGTCCTCGGAGATCAGTACCGCATGATGCCTTTTGCCTGTGATCTGAATCGGTTCGTGCTGACGAGCGGCTTCCTCGATCAGGCGATACAGGTTGGCGCGGGCCTCGCTGGCGTTGAGTGTTTTCATTGTATCTCTCCCTGAAACATTATCGTACCGCGCCGTACAGTCTTGCGTGCGCCATGAGGCATAACCTGATTTCGCTACGCGACACGTTCCAGAGGCAAGCATCACTCAGGTATGAAACCAGACTTCTTCGCCGAAGCCGACCGCCCTCGGAATGTCGAGCATCGTGCCGTCCTCGAGTTCGGCCTGGCCCAAAAACCAGCCGAAGACACGGCGGGCCTTGAGGCCGAACAGAAGTAATTCCAGGTTGGAGCGGTGGACGTAGACCGGTTCGAAGGTCAGCTCGCAGCGTGGAGCCTTGCCGACCAGTCGCCACGGGCGGCTGTAGTCGCTGCGGTCGAGCTGCCAGTCCACGTCTCCGAGCTTGTGCAGATGGCCGTCGACGAACAGCGCGTTTTCGCCGGCCTCGGACTGATCGCCGAAACCATGGCCAAAGTTGGCGCCGACGCGGCGGCCATCGACCCAGCCGGCGAATGCACCCCAGCGCCAGAACGCGCGCTTCGGCCAGAGGCCGCGCGCCCAGTCCAGCACGCCGAAGCTGTCGGACGGGTCGAAGTGGTACGCGTCGGCGCCGACGCGCAGTGAACCGGTCGCGGGCATTCCGGCGACCTTGCATTCGTAAAAGAAACCACCCGGCTGCTCCGGAAACGGAAAGACGCAGTTGAGCGACTCATCCGCGTCGGGCCAGTCGAGCGCAATGTCGGCCTGGATGGCCGGCAGCACGAGCAGGCGCGCCAGATCCGCCGATAGCGTTGCCTGCGGACCGGCGAGATCGTAGCGGACCCAGGTGCGCCTGCCCCGTGCAACCGCCGGACCGCGTGGGGCAGCGGACAATTGCAAGCCATCGCCGCGCAGGAGCCGCACGTTGGCACGGTCGCCGCCGCGCCCGAAGTCAATCAGATCGACGGCGCAGACCTGAATGCGGCCGATGCGGGCGAGCGTGAAATTGGCCGCCGCGCGCGGGGACATCACCGTAAAGAAATCCCAGGCCGTGGTATGGCGCGTCCGGGGCACCCGCGCCGCGTCGAAGCGCCACAGCGGACGCCGCGCCCAGCCGGAGCGGGTCAGCGTGCCATCGGGCTGATGCAGGTCGATCGGATCGCGCAGTTCCATCCGGTGTTGCCTCGCCGTTCGCGTGAAATGCGTTTCCTACAGCATCGCACGAGTCACGTCCTGCGGCTCAAACGGCCAACCAACAGGGGCCGGCGTTCGGTTAGCATGAATCGTTATGATTTCAGAGAAGCCACATCATCCGGGAAAAGTACTCAACGAGATGTACCTCGTTCCGGCTGGCATCAGTCAGGTTGAGTTCGCACGTCAGCTCGGCTGGCCACGCCCGAAGCTCAACGAGATCATCAATGGACGGCGCGGCATTACCGCGCATTCGGCGCTGGATCTGGCCGAAGCGCTCGATACGTCACCGGAATTATGGATGAATCTGCAGTCGGCCTGGGATCTCGCGCGTGCCCGTGCAGAGCGGGCGGCCTGATGCACCGGCGACGCGGATGACACGACGCGCGCTGGCACGTGTGCACCTGGAGGGGCACGACCAATGGTGTCTTGTCTCCGCTGCGACTGTCGTGCCGATCGCAGAATCGTTTGGCGACCTCGCAGAAATCCTGGTGACAGGTTTTGACCGGCTCGAACCCGCTGGAGAACCCGTCCCGTTCGAGCGGATCGATGCCTGGCTCCCGCCGGTGACGGCGCCGTGCCGGATCGTCTGCCAGGGCAAGAACTACGCCGAGCATCGCGTCGAGACGGGCTCTTCGCCGGACAAGCCGCCGTTCAATCTGCTGTTCAGCAAGGCCGACTCGGCGCTAACCGGCCCATACGCGACCATTCGGCGACCGCCAGGCGTGCGGCTGCTCGACTACGAAATCGAACTGGGGCTGGTCATCGGCGAACCGATCACCGCAGATTGCCGGATCGACGCCGACAACTGGCACGCGTACGTCGCGGGGCTCGTGCTGGCCAATGATGTGTCGGCGCGCGACGTGCAGCTTGGCCAGGGGCAGTGGTTCAAGGGCAAGAGCTACCGCACCTTCTGCCCGGTCGGCCCATGGATCGTGCCGATGGATGATGCCGTGCGCGCGGCGTTCGACGAACTGGAGCTGACGCTTGCCGTCAACGGCGAACGGCGGCAGCACGCGTTTGCCGGGCAGATGCTGTTCAAGCCGTGGGAGACCCTGGCCGAAATCGCCACGATCATGGATCTCGGACCGGGGGATCTGCTGCTGACCGGCACACCGGGCGGCGTCGCGCTCCATGTCCCGCCGGCGTGGAAGCAGCGTCTCGGCGCGTTGCTGTTCGACGAGGCGCGACGGACGCAGATGTTCATCGAACGACAGGCGCGCAATCCACGTTATCTCAAAGACGGAGACGTCATCGAGGCGACGATCCGAACGGCGGACGGGCGCATCGATCTGGGCATGCAGCGGTTGGTGGTCGGCAGTCAGTAACGCGATTTCATGAATTCGATGCCGGGCAGCAGCGCGGTGGCCCAGGCGTCGGCGTTCTCCGGGTCGTCCAATTCGATCATCGGAGCCGTAGCGGCATGTTCATGGCCGATTTCGGAGCAGCGGCCACGAGTATACCTGACGCGCTGAAACCGGAAAGAAGAGGCTTTCTGCTCAGAACACGCGCGGATCCAGCACCGCCGGCTGCTGATAGCCGCGTACCGCTATCGGGGGGCCGAGCAGGCTGGTCAGCGTTTCGAGATTGGTCTCGCTGGCCACGGTGCGCTCCGAGCTGACTTCGTTGAGGATCCACCCCGCCAGCGGCAGGGCGCGGCGTTCGAGTTCGCGGACCGTCAGCCAGGCGTGGTTGACACAGCCGAGGCGGTTGGCGACGACGAGGA
>RFIY01000133.1 GCA_003695505.1 Candidatus Dadabacteria bacterium
GGCCAGCTATGGCAATGTTGTCCTGCACATCACCGGACATGGCCATTATTCCGCGATGCAGGTTTGCACGGCCAACGGCAGCGCGCCGTGCGCTGATGCGAACGGTGTCAACGCCGGACCGGGCTACTGGGAGCTGATGATGCCGTCGACCGCCGACTTCCCGTTGCAGAGCCGGATCATCGAGCTGGCCTACGAAGGCGACCGCTACCTGACGATCTATGTCACCAACATCGACGACAACGCCCCCCCGGGAAGCCTCGCGCACGAGGCCCGCAGGCTGGCCGCCGGCCGTCGTTTTTTTCAGGATGATCTCTACAACGAGACATTCGCCGATCGAGCCGCGGTACGCAACATGAAACTGCACATCCAGCTTCCGGCAGATGTCGCCGCAAAGATCGAAGCCGCGACGTGGCCAACCACGGTCGAATCGCTCGCGACACTGGCGCAGTTGTCGCGACCCGAAATCGCCTCGCCGTGAGCGCGCGGTCTGGAAACGAACCAGAAGGCCTGATCGGCGAGCGCCACGCGACGCGCGAGATCGAGCTGGAAAAGGCCTATCGCAACACGCGTTTCCTGGAGAGCCCGGCAGCGCGCCCGCTCCGCATCCTTGCCGAATATCTCGAACCGGACCACCGACTCGGCCACTATCGCATCGAAAACACGATCGTCTTCTTCGGCTCCGCCCGAATTCTGCCTCGTGACGTCGCCCAGCAACGGCTCGACAATCTGCAGCGTCGGCGGCCTGATTCGAGCGCCGTTCGCCGCGCCGAACGCGCACTCGAATTGTCCGCCTATTACGAAGACGCACGCGAGCTGGCGCGACAATTGACCATCTGGTCCAAGGAAGAAATTCGGGACAGCGACGAACGCTTCTATGTGTCGACCGGCGGCGGCCCCGGCATCATGGAAGCGGCGAATCGCGGGGCCTCCGAAGCCGGCGGCCGCTCGGTCGGACTCAACATCAGCCTGCCGATGGAACAACAACCCAATCCGTGGCAGACGCGCGAACTGGCGTTCGACTTCCACTACTTTTTTATGCGCAAGTTCTGGTTCTTCTATCTGGCCAAAGCCATGGTCGTCATGCCGGGCGGCTTCGGCACGTTCGACGAACTCTTCGAACTGATGACACTTGTCCAGACACAGAAGACGCGCAAACCACTGCCGATCGTGCTGTACGGATCCGCGTTCTGGCGCGAGGCCGTGAACCTGGAGCTGCTGGCCGACTGGGGGCTGATCAGCGACGAGGATCTCAGCCTGTTCCGGATTTGCGATACCGTCGAGGAAGCATTTACCTACCTGACCGAACAGATCTCCCTCCACTACCTCAGCGACAGGATGCCGTCTGACCATGACCACCAGTGAGCTGCTCACCCTCTCCGCGACCCGACTTGCCGAGATGATCCGCGCGCGCGAGGTCACCAGCCGCGACGTCGTCGATGCCCACATCGCCTGGGCCCAGGTCGTCAACCCTCAATTGAATGCCATTGTCGAAAATCGATTTGACGCCGCACGAACCGAGGCGGACGCCATCGACGAGCAGATCGCCGCAGGTCAGGATCCGGGGCCCTTCGGCGGCGTACCCTGCACAATCAAGGAATGCTTCGCCTTTGCCGGGATGCCGAACAGCTCTGGCCTGGTCGCCCGTCGCGACATCCGTCCGACAGCGGACGCGACCGCCGTCGCCCGAATCCGCAACGCCGGCGCGGTACCCTTGGGCGTCACCAATATCTCGGAATTGTGCATGTGGATGGAAACCAACAATCGCGTCTATGGGCGGACCAATAATCCGTACAACCCGGCCCATATCGTCGGCGGCAGCTCGGGCGGCGAAGGCGCGATCATCGGCTCGGGGGCGTCACCATTCGGCCTCGGCTCCGACATCGGCGGCTCGATTCGGATGCCCGCATTCTTCAATGGCGTCTTTGGTCACAAGCCAACCGGGGGACTCGTACCGGGCACCGGCCAGTTCCCGATCGCCGAAGGCGCCGCGCTCCGCTACCTGACCACAGGGCCGCTGGCGCGGCGCGCGGAGGACCTGTGGCCGTTGCTGAACCTGCTGCGCGGCCCCGATGGCGAAGATGCGGGCTGCATCGAATGGGAACTGGGCGACCCTGACAATGTGGATCTGTCATCGCTGCGGATCCTGAATGTCCCCGACAACGGCAAACAGGGCGTGGCCGAATCCCTGCGGCTGGCGCAACAGCGCGTCGCGGCACACCTGGAATCTCTTGGCGCGACCAGCGAAACGAAACGATATCCGGCGCTCGCGGATTCCTTTGCGATCTGGTCGAGCATGCTGGGCGATGCCGAATCGCCGAGTTCGTTTCGGACCAACCTCCAGCGACCTCGCCTGCGCGATCTGTGGGCGCAGACGGCGCTCTGGCTGGCGCGCAACTCCGAACACACGATCCCGGCGCTGATCCTCGGTCTGGTCGAGAATCTTGGGGATCTGGCCCCGGCACGCAAACGCGCCGCGATCGAAGCCGGTCTCGAACTGCGCGAGACCATTGAGCGAGACCTCGGCGACAACGGGATCATGCTGTATCCCAGCTATGTCCGTCCGGCGCCGAAGCATGTGCAGCCGCTGCTGCCACCGCTGACGTTCTCGTGGGTGTACACCGCGATTCTCAACGTGCTGGAGCTTCCGGTCACGCAGGTACCACTGGGCCTGGACCATCAGGGGTTGCCGGTCGGCGTCCAGGTCGCAGCGCGCCGCGGCAACGACCATCTGACCATTGCGGTCGCGCAGGAACTCGAGCGCGCATTCGGTGGCTGGGTGCCGCCCTGGACCGTATCGGAACACCAGGTCGGTTAAGCCCCGGACAGCCCTCTGGTGCTGTACAACGGTTCTTTGCGTTACAATCTGATGTTGACACCCGTGTCAACCATCGGGCACTCGTCTGCCACGATCCAGATCTGAACGAAACGCTCAGGAGCCGAAATGCAGCTACCGACGCCGGAAATCCTTGCTACCGCCCGAACCGAATTCGAATCCACCGCAAAAATCGCGCGTTCGCTGGTGTCGTCAGTGGTGCGTGGCCGGATTACGGCCTCCGCGATGCTGGAGCACTGGGCCGAAACCATGCCGAACGCCGTCGCGATCATGTTCGAGGATCAGGTCATCACCTGGCGCCAGGCGAACCAGGCCGTCAACCGCTACGCGAACTGGTTCCGCCAGCAAGGACTCGACAAAGGATCCTGCGTCGCACTGATTATGGACAACCGCCCGGACTACCTGTTCATCACCCATGCACTCAATCGACTGGGCGCCACGGCGGCACTGATCAACACCAATCTGACCGGAGCAGCGCTCGTCCATGCCATTAACGTCGCCAACCCGCACAAGGTTCTCGCAGGCGGCAACCACCACAAGAAAGTACACGAAATCTACGACGATCTGACCACAGTCGACGGCGCGGATTTCTGGATCCAGCTCGAGGCCGGGCAGAAGAAGCCACGCTACGGCAAGGTGATCAACGAAGAAGTCGAACACGCATCGGATCTGCGACCGACGCAACTGCACAAACCGAAGCGCGACGACCACTTCTGCTATATCTACACGTCCGGGACAACCGGTCTGCCCAAGGCCGCGCTCGTCACGAACCACCGCATGCTGATGGCAGCCACCGTCTTTGGTGCAGCGATGTTCGAGACGACGCCCGCCGACGTGATCTATGTCACGCTGCCGCTGTTCCACTCAAGCGGGATGTATATCGGCTGGGGGAGCTGTCTGGTTGGGGGCGCAACAATGGCGCTGCGCCGCAAGTTCTCGGCCTCTGCGTTCATCGATGACGTTCGCAAGACGGGCGCCACCGGGATGCTCTACATCGGAGAACTCTGCCGGTACCTGCTGCACACACCGGAACGTCCGGAAGATCGCCAGCACAACCTGCGCGTCGCCGTTGGCAACGGCCTCCGGCCGGACATCTGGGAGGCGTTCCAACGCCGCTTCAACGTCGGCATCATCCGTGAGTTCTATGGCGCAACCGAGGGAACCGCCGCGCTACTGAACTTCGAGGGCCGCCCCGGTATGATCGGACGGCTTCGTAGCGGTCAGGTCATCGTCAAATGCGATCCCGCCACCGGCGAGATCATTCGTAACCGCAGGGGACGCTGCACCGAAGTGAAGCCTGGCGAAACCGGGCTGCTGCTCGGCAAGATCTCTCCTCTGATCAAGTTCGACGGCTACCTGGACAAGAGCGCCAGCGAAAAGAAGGTGGTTCGTAACGTGCTGCGCCGGGGCGATCAGTATTTCAACACGGGCGACCTGATCCAGTTGCATGAAAACCGCTGGGCGTCCTTCGCGGATCGGCTCGGCGATACGTTCCGCTGGAAGGGTGAAAATGTTTCCACGAACGAGGTCGCCGAGCTGCTCAACGGGGCTCCCGGCGTCCTCGAATCGAATGTTTACGGTGTCAAGGTACCGCATACCGAAGGCCGTGCCGGCATGGCCGCGCTGACGGTTGACGACAGTTTCGACCTGGACGCATTCGCGGACTACATCCAGAAAAACCTGACCCGTTACCAGTTACCGTTTTTCATTCGCCTGCTCGATTCAGGCAATATGCGCATCACTGGAACCTTCAAGCACCAGAAGGTCGATTATCGCGACGAAGCATTCGACCCGAACAAAGTCAGCGATCCGCTCTACTTCTTCGACGGCAAGAAATATATTCCGCTGGACAAGGCTCTGTACGAGAAGATCGAACTGGGTGAGGTTCTACCCGCCTGACGGTACCGGATCGATCAGGTCGAGTTGCACGCCTGTACCCGCGACAGCGCCCGCGAGCAGGTCACGGATGTCGCCTTCGCGTGGCGCCTGCAAGATTAACTGCCCGAGCTGCTCCAGCCGACGTGGTTCCTGGCCGCCCAGCACCGCGCGAATGCGGTCCGTTTCGTGGGGGGCAATACTGAGCGCGCGGAAGCCCAGCGCCGCGAGCAGCAGCGCTCCGAAGGGGTCACTGGCCATCTCCCCGCAAACCGACACCGGCAGCCGCGCCTTGCGACAGCGACGGCGAATATCGTGCAACGACCGCGCCACCGCGGGATGGTACGGGGAGTAAAGATGGCCGACCGTCTCGGAATAACGATCGACCGCCAGCAGATACTGCACAAAATCATTGGTCCCGATCGACACGAATGACACCAGATCGGCCAGGCAGTCGACCTGCCAGATCAGCGCCGGCGTCTCAACCATCACACCAAGCGACGGGATCCGTTCTGCCGGGACGTGTGCATCACGGCAGGCCTGCTCCAGCACATCTCGGGCGGTTTCGATTTCCCAGCGATGGGTGACCATCGGCAGCAGGACACGAATGTTGTCGACCCGCGCGGCGACCAGTGCGACGGCCCGCATTTGCGCGCGCAACAAGGAGAGGTTCTGCATCGAATGTCGAATCGACCGCAGCCCCAGCAGCGGATTATCTTCTTCGGGAAACGGGAGATACGACGGGACCTTGTCCCCACCGAAATCCATTGTACGAATCGTGACGGTCCCCTCGAAATGCTCGGCGATCTCGCGATAGACGTGCGCCTGTTCCATCACGGTCGGGGGGCGTTCCCGATGCAGAAACGCCAGTTCAGTGCGAAACAGCCCAACCGAACGGAGACCGGCGGCCCGGGCGACGTCGACATCGATCGGGATGGACACGTTGGCCATCAGATCGTAGCGTCGCAGCCGTCGCCGCGCACGCCCATCCAGCGGCTCGATGCGCGCCTGTTCGCGATGATGCTGTTCGGCGACTTCGTATTCGGCGACCAGCTCGTCCGACGGTTCGACGAATACAAATCCGGAACGACCGTCCACGAGCAGCCGCGCGCCCTGCCGCACCCGCGCGACCATCCCGGGAACTCCAGCGACCGCCGGCACGCCGAGTGATCTGGCCAGAATCGCGGCATGAGACGCGGCCCCCCCTTCTTCGGTCACGACGGCCGCGATGCGCTTGCGCACAAACATCGCGAGCTGCACCGGGCCCAGGCGTTCGGCGACGAGCACGCTGCCTTCGTCCGGATCCTCGGCCGTCGCCAGTCCAGCCAGCTCGGCACGCAATCGATCGGCGATATCGAGGATATCGTCACCGCGTTGCGCGAAATAGCTGTCTCCCAGCGTGGAAAATCGCTGAAACACTTCCTGCGCGACATCGCGAATCGCAGCCAGCGGCTGGGCGCCGCCACGCACACGATGCTCGATCTCTCCACGAAACTGGGAATCGTTGAGCAGCACGATCTGCGTTTGCAGGATCTCCAGATCCGATGCGCTGAATCCGGTCGGACCGACCATCTGCTCGAATTCCGCCGACAGTTGCAGCAGGCGCGATTCAACCGCGGCGAACGCTTCGCGCAATCGCACCAGCGCCAGCTCGGCGTCATCGATCGGCTCAGGAGACAGGGATTCGTCATCGATCCCGACAACGAAGGCCGGGCCAACCGCCAGCCCGCGTGAAATTCCGCGTCCCTGCAGGATCTCCGCCGCGGCCATACCGCGATCGGTTGCCTGGCGCAACAGGCGGTTGACATCGACCGCCGCAGCCAGGCGATCCGCGATCACCTCGAACAGCTTCTCCTCGGCCGGTTCGATCGCACGATGCTCCTGCGCCTGCGCGATCAGGACGCCCAGCACATCATCGCCAATCCGAATCGGCGTCCCGAGAAATGCTTCGAAGGCCTCCTCGCCGAGTTCAGGAATGTACTCATAGGATGGATGCTCGGACGCCGGGACAAACACGCGCGTGCGCCCGGAAGCAAAGACGACGCTGGTCAGTCCCTGCCCGACCTCGAGTTCGATCTGCTGCCCGGGGCGCAGTTTCAGACCGTGCGAGGCGACAAGCCGCAAACGACCGCTGGACGGATCGAGCAGATAGATCGAAACGACATCGAACTGCAGTGCGGTTGCGATCCGTGACACGACGTCGCGCAAGGCGTGTTCCACACGCGCCGCCCCGCCGACCAGGCTGCCGATCTCGTGGATCAGGCGCAGGAATCGTTCGCTGGTTTCCATCCCCACATTGTAGGCAATCTGGCGTAAAGGGATCGTGAGCGCGACGTCAGGCGGGTCTGTGCGCTCCGCGCACCACCCATGTCAGGCCAGCGGCCAGGCCGATCGTCGCGACGCCCATCGCAGCATAGAACTCGCCAATCGTCAGGATCAAAGGTGCCTGAGCGGCCTTCCATTGCGCATATGTACCGAGATGCAACGATTGATCGTAGAGGATGCCCATGATGGCCAGAATCAGGCCGCCGATGACGGCAAGCATCTTCCAGACGGCTCGCTCGTTTCCTTGAGTGATCCAGCGCTCCGCGATGCCAAAGCCGAGGACGAAGCTGCCATTGATTGCTACGATCGATAGCGCAAAGACAATTTCGCCCACGGGCCCGGGGGAGTCGAAAAAGAAACGGCGCGCATCAAAGAAATAGTTCCATTCCCAGTCCGGAAAGCGCACCATGAAATAGACGATCAGCGGGCACAGCACGAGTGCCTGCACGATCAGCCCCCGCGCGAAGGTCTGGTCACGCCGCAGCACGACGCCATCCTGCGCGCAGGTCGCGGCGATGGCGGCGCCAGTCAGAAAGCTGATCGGGGCATCAATCGTGATCATGGATCGATCCTTCACCGGGACGTTGCAACGAACCTTTATTCTATGCGAGGCCAGACGTCGCCGCTAGAAGCACCACGAAGGCGGTTGCAACATCTGCTATTGTGTCGGCATGATCACGCGCATCCGCAAGGATCCGGGACAGCGGCTTCAGCCCCTCGTTGTCGGGCTGCTCATCGCGATCAACGCCTGCACGAGTACGTCGGCTCCAACGTCGTCATCCTTCGACACGTCCGCCTGGCGCGACGGCGACTTCTATGCCGTACCATTCCCGTCCGATGTCCGCCTCAACAACGACGGCCTCGTACCATTCGAAAATCTGCCCGCCCTTGAAAACAACGTCCTGTTGCGCAATATCCTGCCGCTGTTCGCGGCGCGGTTTAGCGGTTTTTCCCCGAATGGTCTGATCCAGTTTTTCCGCGTGCCCGCCCCAATCGCCTCTCTGCCGGGAACGGATGAGACCACTGCGCCGACCAGCCCGGTGCTGCTGGTCAACGTCGAGCCGGAAAGTCCGGACTATGGTAAACCGACCCTGGTTGAAGTGCGATACAGCGATCGGCGTGATTCGTTTCGCCCGCCGGGCACGCTGATGATTTTGCCGCTCCCTGGCGCACCACTGCGACCGGATGAGCACTACGCGGCCATCGTGCGCACATCGCTCGTGACGGCCGACACGGGAATCCGGCGCCTCCTCGACGATCCAGGCCGCGAGCCTGCCGCCCGGTTCGATTTGCTGCTCCCGGCCCTCGACACGCTGGGCATTCCCGTCGACCAGGTGGCGCTCGCGACCGTGTTTCGCACGGCGGATGTCACCTGGGCGGTGCGCGAAGCCGCGACGGTCGTCCAGCGGTTGCAGCCTCCTGATCTGGTCGGCTTCGCGGAGCTGTCGAGTGATCTGCGCTGCGATGCCTTCGAATCGGCCACCTGGCGAACGTTTCGCTTCGAATACGACACGCCGATATTTCTGAAGGGGCAGCCACCCCACTTTGAACCCGGCAGCGGCATCATCGAGTCCGGCCCGGACGGACACCCGGTCATTCAATGGTTTGAAACGATCGAAGCGATCGTCACGGTTCCGGATGCACCAGCGCCGGTTTCTGGCTACCCGTTGACGATCTATCTGCATGGCGCCGGCGGGGACCGATTTTCTTTCGTCCGCGACGGCACCGCCTGCAGCATGGCCAGCCGCGGCATCGCGACCCTGGCGATCGACTTTCCCCAGCACGGCATGCGCCGACCGCAGCCGGGCTGGTTCCCGGAACTGTTGCTCGTCAACCCCGGGAACCTGCCCGCCGCGATCGACCTCGAAAACCAGGCTTCGATCGACATGTACACGCTGACGAAGGTCGCCCGCGCCCTGGTCATACCCTCCGGAACCGGTTCACTGTCGCGGCCGATCACGTTCCGGCGCGATACGCTCGGCTTCATCGGCCACTCGCAGGGGACCTTTGCCGGTGTACCCTTTCTCGCGTTCGACGACGAGGTCACGGCGGTGATCCTGTCGGGCAGCGGCGGCCACTTCATGACCTTTCTGACCGACCGCCTCGCCGAGCAAAGCATCGACGCCGAAATCTTTCTCGGTCTCGAGGACGCCGAGGCCATGGGTGATGCGCTGTCCGTCGCGCTCGGCATCCCGGGCGAGACGCCGGACCGTTTCCACTTCCTGTCGACGATCGTGCAGATGATCAGCGACCCGATCGATCCGATCAACTA
>RFIY01000134.1 GCA_003695505.1 Candidatus Dadabacteria bacterium
GAGGGTGAAACACGTTTCAGTTTACCATCTGGTAAACCGCCTGCCAAAAGCATGCCCTCGGCAGGAATCGAACCTGCGGCCTGGTGCTTAGGAGGCACCCGCTCTATCCAACTGAGCTACGAGGGCAACTCGAATTTTGTGATTGATCGCAGTGTGTTTACCGCCAGAACAGTGTACGCGATCCTCAAATTGGCAACCAGTATCGCCTGTGATCGTATCGCGGACTGGCAAACACGCCCCGGCTCGGAGTACCGGCTTCGATCTGCGACAATGTAACGCGATGAACGACAAGACCCATGATCGAACGGCGATGATCGTCGAGCCTCAGTTTGCCTCGGTAACTGCGGAGCAGGGACCGCTTGAGCTGGAATGCGGCGAGCGGTTGACCGATGTCACAGTCTGTTATGAGACCTGGGGCACGCTGAACGAGGAACGCAGCAACGCGATCCTGATCTGTCACGCCCTGAGCGGCAGCGCACACGCCGCCGGCTGGCACGATGGTGATGATCGCCCCGGCTGGTGGCACGATATGATCGGGCCAGGCAAGGCATTCGATACCGATCGCTATTTCGTCGTATGTTCCAATGTGCTCGGCGGTTGCTACGGCACGACCGGGCCGTGTTCGCCCCACCCCGCCGATGGACGCCCCTGGGGCATCCGCTTTCCAATCGTGACGGTACGCGACATGGTTTCCGTACAGCGGCGTTTGATGGATCTCCTGGGCATTGAACGCTGGTTCTCGGTCGCTGGGGGCAGCCTTGGCGGCATGCAGGCACTGGAATGGGCCTGGCGCTATCCGGACCGCGTACTTTCGGTGATGCCGCTGGCGACCTCGGCCGCACTCAGTCCCCAGGGTATCGCCTTCAATGAGGTTGGGCGTCAGGCGATCATGTCTGACCCACACTGGAACAATGGCGACTACTACGACCGGACGCAAAAGCCCGACAAGGGACTGTCGATCGCCCGCATGATCGGCCACATCACCTATTTGTCGGACGAGTCGATGATGCAGAAATTTGGCCGGCGCGGTCGCGCATTGCGCGACTTCCACTTCGGACACAAAGAGGGGTATCACTTCGACGTCGAAAGCTATCTGCACTACAAGGGCAATCAGTTCACGCAGCGTTTCGATGCGAATACCTACCTGTACGTCACCAAGGCGATGGACCTGTTCGATCTGCCCGCAGAGGCCGGAAGCCTCAAGTCGGCCTTCCGCAATCCGCGCGCGCGCTTCCTCGTCGTCAGCTTCTCGAGCGACTGGTTGTTCCCTCCGGTTCAGAGCCGTGAGATCGTCCAGGGGCTGCGCGCGAATCTGGCGGATGTGACCTACTACGAAGTACAGTCCGACAAGGGGCACGACGCGTTCCTGATCGAAGTCGACGAGCTGACGCAAATTGTCCGGCGCTTTTTGAACCGGGTCGAAATCAAGGGAGAAAGCCACTTTGCCACGACCCCATCCAAGATTTAACCGCGCTGACGTCCCCAATACCGAGCGACGCCTTGATCCCTACATCGAGGCGTACGTCCCGCACGGCGCGCGTGTCATGGATCTCGGCTGCGGCCGCGGGGAACTGCTCGAGCGGCTGATTGCCAGCCGCAACATACAGGCCCGCGGTGTCGAAATTCACGCCGATGCAATCAAGACGTGTATCGAGAAGGGCCTGAGTGTCTACCAGGGGGACATCGATGATGGTTTCGAGGATTTCGACGACGGAGTCTTTGATGTCGTCATTCTGAACCTCACGGTCGCCATGCTGCATACACCGCATACGGTGCTGCAGGAAGTCGTGCGCATTGGCCAGCGAGCCATCGTCTCTTTCTACAATCTGGGGTATCTGCCGCGCCGCCAGAAATTTGCCGCGACCGGCTGCGTCAGCGAGCTGCATCCCGATGGAGATCGCTGGTACGAGTCCTTGCAAATCCATCCGTTTTCGATCATCGATTTCGAACGTCTTTGCGAACGTCTGGGCATCACATGCGAGCACGCGACCTGGCTCGACGAGCAATTTCGTTCGTTTGTAGCCGACAGCAGCCAGGCGCAGGATCGCGCCAGCACGGCGGTCTACCTGCTCCGGCGAGCCGGCTCTGTCCCATCATCCTGACGCGCCGCCTGTCGGCGCATCCGAATCAACAGTCGAAGGCTGGATCTGTTTCTGTCCCGTGTATTTGGCGCGCACAGACAGTTCCGCGATCACCCTGCCCAGAGCCGCGCCGCGGTCGCCAGGTGACGCGGTTCGTCAACTCGTGCTTACAGCAGCCCCAACGATATTGACGGGATGTAGGTGATCAGCAGCAGCCCAACCAGCAACAGCAGCACAAACGGCAATGCGCCGCGCACAACTTCGGTAAAGGGCCGATTGAAGATCGACGTCGCGACGAACAGGTTGAGCCCCAGCGGCGGCGTCAAGAAGCCGATCTCGAGATTGACGATGAAAATCACGCCCAGATGCACGGGATCGACGCCGTACTGCTTGCCGACCGCGGCAATAATTGGCGCCAGAATCAGAATCGCGCTGATGATGTCCATGATGCAGCCGGTCACAAGCAACACGATGTTGGTCAGGATCAGGAACCCGACCTTGGTCGACACGAACTGCTCCAGCGCCTCGGTCAACAGCACCGGGACCCGTTGTAGCGTCAGGAAGTTCGCCAGTGCCGCCGCCAACGCAATGATCATCAGGATTGCGCCCATTTCTGTCATCGAGCGCGTGATCAGCGCAGGTAGCTGGCGAAACGAAATTTCCTTGTGGATCAGCGTTTCGACGACAATGGCATACACGACCGCAAGGGCAGCCGCCTCATTGACCGTTGTCATGCCGCTGTAGATCCCCCCGAGAATCATGACCGGCAACAGGATGCCCCAGAAGCCGTTGCGAAACGCCCTGGCGCTTTCGGCCAGTGAAAACGGGACGGTCGGCACGCCCGCCCGGTATCCACTGTAGACGCACCAGGCCATCAGAAGAGAAGCGAGCAACAGCCCGGGCCCGACGCCGGCAATAAAGAGACGACCGACACTGACGCCGTCCACCATGATCGCGTATACGATCATCGGAATACTCGGTGGAATCAGGATGCCCAGCGATCCGCTCGACGTGATCAGTCCCAGAGAAAAACGCTCCGGGTAATTGGCTGCTGACAAGGCAGGAAACATCACCATGCCGATTGCGACGACGGTCGCGGCGCTCGAGCCGCTGATCGCCGCAAAAATGACACATGCGAAGACGGTTGCGACACCGAGGCCGCCCGGCATCCAGCCGACGAGCGAGCGAGCGAACTCGGTCAGCTTTCGGCTGATGCCGCCACCAGTCATGATGACGCCAGCGAGCACGAAGTACGGGATCGCCAGAAGCGCCTCTTTGTTGAGGATGCCGTACATCTTCTGCGCGACCTGGAAACCCCACTTGTCGGGCGGCATCGAGGTAAACAGCGCGAACGAAGCCAACGTGACCGAGCCAATGACCGCAAAGAGCGGAAACCCCAGCAGCAGCAAAACAAACGCGCCGATGATCACGAGCGCGATCATTCGCCGCCTCCGGACGACTGCGCTCCACCGCCAAGCAGTTCCTCGATGCCACTCGGCACGCGCCGTTTCTCGCGCGGCCAGACGCCCAACCAGATGGCCAGATCCTCCAGCGACAGTTGCAGGAAGCGCAACGTCATCAGCGATAGTGCAACCGGCATGACGACGACGACGTATTTCGTTTCGAGTGGCATGTCCTGCCACGGAAGCACGACGCCCATCAGACGCCGAAATTGTACGCCGGGGCTGTCGAGGTAGGCCAGAGATGCGTACACCAGGTAACCGAGCAACGCCGCAGTGCCGGCCTGAACGAAAACGGCCAGCAAGAGTTCGGCGCGGCGTTCCCCGAGCAGACGCGGTACCGCGTCGACGACGATGTGTCGTTTTTCTCGCGTCGCCAGCGATGCACTGAGGAATCCAACCCAGACCAGGAGGACCGTTGCCCAGTTTGTCGCGCCGTAGAGGTTGTAGTCCGCAAAAAAGCGCAGCATACTCTGCGCAAAGACGAGCAGAACCATGGCGAGCGCCGCGATCGCGACAACGATGCGCTCGATCACCGCTACGGCATCATCCACCCGGCGCCAGCCGTCAAGGAACGTTCCGAACATCGCTTTGCGGACCGCCGCTTCCTATTTCTCGCCGTGCTGCTTGCGGTACTCCGCCTTACCCTGCTCCGCGAGGCGCAAGGCCTCCGCACCAATCATCGCGCGGATTTTCGGATCATTCGCGATCCCGGCGGTACGCGCACGGAACTGTTCACGCTCCTGCGGGGTCAGCTCGATCACCTCACGACCCATGGATTTGATTACATCCGCCAACTCCCGCTCGGCCTTGAGCAGGCGCCCGCGCATGTCTTTTTCGGCCTCGCGCATCATACTGTAGAACACCTGCTGGTGTTGTTTGGAAACGGTATCCCACCAGCCCTTGTTGCAGACCATCACCGCAGGCTGGTAAATGTGGCCGCTCAGTGTCACTTCATTGATGATTTCGGCCCAGCCCGTCGCCATGATCAGCACGAGCGTATTGTCCCCACCATCGATGATGCCGCGTTCAAGCGCCTGGTAAATCTCGGTCGTCGCGAGCGGAATCGGATTGACACCAAGCGCTTTCCAGAACGCGATATGGACCGGGCTCTCCTGCGTACGCATCCGCAACCCTTTCAGATCGTCCGGCGTACGCACCTTGCGATCGCCCTTGATGAAAAAGTGGCGCCAGCCATTTTCGCTCCAGCCGAGCAGCACGAGTCCGATCTTTTCGACTTCTTTCGCAAAGAAATCTCGGAAATAATTGTCGATGACGTAGTAGGCCTCTTCGCGGCTTTTCCAGTAAAACGGGATTTCGAATACCTGCATACTCGGCACCAGGTTGGCCAGCGCGCCCGTTGAAATGCCGGAACATTCGATGGCACCGATCTGGGTGCTCTCGACCATCTGAATTTCGTCGCCAAGCTGCCCGCCCGGAAAGATCTGCCAGCGGAACTGACCACCCGTGGCCTGCTGAAGGTTCTTCGACATCAGCTCGAGGCTTTCGTCCCACGGCGATCCATCGGGGGCCATCGTGCCGAGCTTGACTTTCGTCACCTCGGCGCCGGCCGTAGCCGACACGAAGAAAGAAAGTGCGGCAACAATGAGGTATCGGAAAAATTTCATGCAAAACTCCTGCTATCAGTCCCCGAATCTTACCAGTTTGAAGCGATGCGAACCTGCGGTGTACTCAGGCTGGCAAAACGGTCATCGACTTCTTCGAGCATATCTTTGGCCTTGTCCTGCTCGACTTTCTGCTCGGGAACGATGTCCGGCAGCACCGTCGGATCGGCTTCCAGCACCTCGGTCAGCAATTTCACATACAGGTCACGGTCCTGAACCTTCGTCGCATAGGTGTCGGCCATCAACACCTTTGTCCCCAGGTAATCCGGCGCGATCTTCAGGCTCTCCTCGTATTTCTGGCGCGCCAGCTCGACATCGCCGCCGGCAAACGATGGCGCGATCGAGTAGTAGGCGCCCCAGTAGCGCGGCGGCCCGCCGTAGAAATAGTCAGGATCCTTCTCGGTGACCCATTCCATCAGCTTTTTCACACGGTTCTTCTGCGCCAGTAACGTGGTAAAGCCCTTCAGCCGGGCCCACTTGCCGATCGCGCTCGCGGTCCAGTAGACGGCGGGCACATAGGATTCATCGAGCGCGGACAACGCATCTTCGATGTTCTTCCCTTCGTCGCGAACCAGCTTCGCGAACTCGAAGTTGGTTGCCATCGCCCGTTCGCCCCACTGCGCGGCCAGATCGTAGAGACGGATCTGTTCATCCTGATCGCCACGCGTGTACCCGTCACTCAAGAAATAATATGCGCGCGCGATCCGCGCCATAATCTCGGGCTGATTGGGATTGATGGCAATGGCCTGTTCATACAGCGAGATCGCCTCTTTCAGCTTTTCTGGATCTTCGCGGCTGATCCAGGCGGCCTCAGCGTCGGCCAGCACCTGAGCCAGATTGCCTTCGACACGCTTTTGATCGACTTCCCAACCCTGGACGCGGCTCGCGCCGCAGCCGGACACCACAACGGCCAGCGCACCGGCGATACACCATTTCAACGATTTCATAACAGGGACCTCCTCAGTCCTCCGTGGGTTCGTCTTCGAATACGATACCCTTCTCCGCGAGAATGATACGCACCTTTTCGACAAGATCATCCGGATCAAAGGGTTTGACGACATATGCATCGCAACCGGCCTGAAACGCCCGCTGCAGGTGTTCCTGATCATCGCGCCCGGTGACGATGACGATGGCCGTCTGTTCCAGCTCGGGTTTCGACTTGACGACGCGACAGATCTGTTCACCACTGAGGTCGGGCAACATCAGATCGAGAAACACGAGGTCGGGACGTTCGGATACGATCATCTGCAATCCGCTCGCCCCTGTCAGGCTCTTCAGGATGCGCAATCCCGGCAACTGCCCGAGAATGCGCGCTTCTTCGTCCACGATCGACTGAACGTCGTCGACCAGCAATACTGTTGCTTTGTGAGTCATCTCGCCTGAATGTCTTTCAGCACTTTCACGGGGTCTTCCGACCGGGCCTCTTTCAGCAGACGGCGCAGATCCGACAACGTGCGCACCCCGTGGCGCGCTGCGTATTGCATCACACGGGGTCCGCCGCGCAATAAGAGCTTAACATAACCGCGTTTCAGAAGCTGCGAAAACGGCGCATGTACGCGGAAGTCGATCTTTGTTTCCGGATCCTCACTGGTGATGCACTCAAACAGTTCGATTGCAAAATCCGCGATGTGCGCATCATCGGGTACAGAAAAAATCCGTTCGATTGACGCCGGAGTGAAGCAAAAGCCGAAATCGGGATCCGGCGATGGACCTTCGATCAGCAGGCTGCGGCCCTCGCGACGCAGCAGGTGCCATTCCGAATCGAGGTGAGAGAAAAAGACCTGAGACGATGCACCTTCGGCGATACTCGTTGCCGCCGATACCCAGACGGGATGGTGCAGAAAACGATCAGCGAGTCTGGCGACGACGGGATCCATTGTCACGGAATTATAGCAGCCTGCCCAGCCTGCCCGCTCCATACACCCAGACCCAGCACGATGAGGTACCCCAGATATGAGCTCAGCAACAGGGCGCCACTCCATCGTGGCATGCGGCCCGCGCGTCCGCGGAACAGCATGACCGCAAGCGGCAGGACCAGACTGAACGCAACGTCACCCCATGCGCCGCCCCCGGGAAATGGCACCGGC
>RFIY01000135.1 GCA_003695505.1 Candidatus Dadabacteria bacterium
GTTGGAAAGCAATTGCCACATAAATATAGTTGTACAACAATATATTAAACTATTTTTTTCTACTCTATGTTTTGTTATTATTTTTTCATTTAGAACACGAAAGACCGACCGGGCGACCCCGACCTTGCGGCCAGCCGCCTGGCAAAGGAACAACCAGGCGCAAACCAGGCCGAAGACCCGGTGCGACATCAGTCATCGCTGCAGAACCGAGTGGAACAACCCGAATTGCACTGACGCGACGCGGACCAGTCGTCCAGCGGCATGACGTCGCGAACCAGCCACGAGGAGGGAACCCAACAGCCCCCTGAATCATAAAATTACATAAATATGATTGACATAAATAGCTATATCATTTTGTTTTTATTCGGGATTTTTTTTCTTATGATTTTTTTTCTATTTTATAGTTGACATTGCTTGACGCCGCTGCTAAACTTGCAGTTATGGAAAAGCCGACCCCAGTTCGACCCAGCGTTTTCGAATACCTGGACTACCGCGAGTTTCTGCGTGACCTGTTCGCCTGGCTCAAACAGCACGACCGGTCGTTTTCTCTACGCTCGTTGCGCATTCCACGCGCGGGCGATCGCGAGGATGGTTACTATTCGGCGCAGTTCATCAGCCTCGTTCTGCGCGGAGAGCGCCCAATTCCAGAACCGATGATCGAGGGGCTCGCCAGAGCGTTTCGCCTCAACGATGACGAAACCCGTTTTTTCGAACGCCTCGTCCGCTATACCCGCGCGACCGACCCCGAGGAAAAACGCGATGCATTCGAGCGGCTCGCCTGGCGTTCCGAGTTTCGGACGCGGCACGGCCTCGGCAGCCGCGACCGCCTTGCATTTATCACGCGCGGCTACATCGGCGACATCTACCTGCTGACCGCCCTGCCCGATTTTCGCGCCGAGGCCGCCTGGCTTTCGGAGCGCCTGCTCTATCCATTGCGGCAGTCCCAGATCGACGACGCGATTGCCCTGCTGTGCGATCTGGAACTGATTCGACTCGAGGACGATGGTCGCGTTGTGCGCTGCGATGCGCCCCGCCCCGAACCCGACGCAGGAGAAGCGATCCTCTTCCGACTGTACCACCAGGAGCAGTGCGACAAGGCCAAACTCGCGCTCGATCAACTGCCGCCCGCTGAACGGCGCTTCGCCACCTGGGGGCTGAGCGGACTGCGACGCGCCGATGTACCGGCCTTCTTTCGCGAGCTCGAAGCTGGTTTCGCGGAGCTGCTCGCACGCCTCGCCGAACGCTACGACGACCCGTCGGGCGACACGGTCGCGCAAATCAATTTGCAATGTTTTCCGGTCAACCTCATTCCGGGGCCCGATGGCCACAACCAAGGAGATGTCTGATGCACATCCGCACACGACTCTGGATGCCCAGCGTTCTCATTCTCACGCTCGCAGGCTGCGGGATCGACTTCAAAGTCGGAAACGGCGGCCTGGTCGAGAATCTGTTCGACCGCATTGCCGACCGCGCGGCCAATATCTCGTCTTTCGGCGGCGAAGCGAGAACGTTTCGACTTCTGTCCAACGGCGTCGACGGCGTCATCCCTGACCTCGATATGATTGCGCCGTCGACCGGTCTCGGTGGCAGCAGCACCGGACTCGCGCCGGCGGGCGTCGCGGATGACTGTTTCATCTCACCCGACGTGTTCGACCTCCCCGCCGACCAGGTCTGCCGCATCAGCGAAACAGCCGCGGATCCGGAACCAGGCGTGACCAGCGCCACCGAGACATATGTGCTGTACTTTCCAGAAGGCACGGCAAATACCGATCGCGCCATCGCCATCGACTATCTGGCAACGAAATGGTACAGCGACGGCAGCACTGGCGTCGTGCGCGTTCTTGACCAGGAAGCCGCCAACGCAACCACTGCGGCAGATCTCGGCCGCCATCGAGTTCACGTCATCGAGCAACGGTTTTTTCCTTCCGGGCAAACGATTGCAGAACAATGGGCCCTGATTGCGGCCAACTGGCACGGCGTCCCCGATGACAGCAGCCCCGCCGATCGCGCGGCTGCCAACGACACGACGGACGAAGCATTCTATGCCGTCTATATGGAACGCTATGCCGACGGCAGCAGCAGCGAAGTGGTCATGGTGCCGTCCGCACCTTTGACGGACGACAGTGATCCGCCGGCCGGCGTCGTCACGCAGACGACCACCTTCGCCGACGGCCCGTTGCTCGACAGCGTCGAAACGGTGACCTGGGACATCCGTCAGCCCGCCGCCAGCGGCAGCAAGCGTCTGCGGTATCGCGACGGCAGTTCAGAAACCGAATCCTATGCCGTCACCGACACCGGCGCAACCGGGACCACCGCGGGTCGGCTCGGAGAGCGCTCGACATTTGCCATCGACTTCCACAACGGCACCTTCGTCGAAACCGTAATCTTCCCCGACAGTCACCCGATTGCCATGATCGAACAATCCGGTGTCTATACCGAGGCCGGCACTGGCCGCCAGACTCTCGACCTGAAGGAAACCACGACGTGGCGCGACGGATCGACCGATGATGCCACGGCCACGATCTCGGTACAGGGCAACCGGACGACGATCGACTACACGGAATTGCGTCACGATGGAACCTCTGAGCAGGGCCGCATCGTCGTGGTCGATGGCATCGCCAGCCAGCAGATCGAAGCCGACATCACCGACCAGGATGGCATGCTGATCCATATCGAGGGCACCCAGTTCGCCGGCGGCGCGGCCATCCTGAGACTGAACGGCGACGATCCGACAACCCCGCAAAGTCCCGACTGGACCGCGAACGTGCACGCCTGGCCAGATGGCAGTGTCTCCGGCACGGTGACGGCCGATGGCGACACGGTCAGCTTCGACCGCGACGGCAACCTGCTATTGACCACGTCCGGCTCCTGACTCCGTTCACGACACGCGCCCACGGCGGCCCGGCAACCTGTCCGGCCCGCCGTGGGCGCGTACTTTTAGCAAACGCGCACCAACTGACGCAGCTCCAGCGAAACCGCGATCACCCCTGCAGGCGTGTGGACTGGGGAACGTTGTGATTGATTTCGACCAGAACCGTGTCCTGATCGAGGGGAGAGACCAGATAATGAACCAGATCGCGCTCTGCGGGTCCGCGCAGCACACGACCAATTCGGTCGAAGCGAGATCCGTGGCAGTTGCACGCGAGCCCAAAAGAGGTAATTTCGCCTTTTCGCCGCATGTCACAATTGGCGTGTGGACAAATCGATGACATCGCGTAGACGCCGTCGCCGTCCCTGCCGATGACAACACGATCCTCCGCCACGAACTGTACCGTATCCACCTCCAGCGTCGAGATATCCACGCGGACCTGCCGATACAGCGTTTCAATGTCAACATACGGATCGGCCGTGTCGGTTGCCGGCACGGCGACGTCTGCGCGCGTCGGCCGAGACGGCTCCGCTCCACAACCGCACAACAGCGTCCCGGCAAGCCCGATCCCGCCGCGAGTCAGGTCGCGTCGCGTCAAGTGCCTGTCGGCATGCTCCACGGGAACGTCTTGCTGTGGATCTGGATTTGCACTTCGCGTCACGACGATCGCATCCCGGAGCTGGCATTCCCGGCCAATATTGTCCCACGTCCTGATGCCGTCGGGCGAACTGTTTCAGATCCTCCCCCACGCCCAGAGACGGCCCAGTGGCAGTGCCAGACGAATTCGCATCTCTGCCGCGGCCAGTCGTGTTCGGTGCGGCTCTGGCAACAGATCCCGTTCCAGCGCCTCCAACCCGAATCTGAGCCATTGAGCGGAATACGGCCAATCGTTCACAATCAGCTCCGCCTGATCGGGCTCCACGGTACGAAACGCGAACGCCTCCTCAAATGCATCAAGGTGGGACAGAACCACCATCACAAAGTGTCTCGGATCGTCGTCGACAAACGGGATATTCGTCGCCACAGATGCTCCTCCCCGTCCCTGCACGGCATACCGCCGACAGAGAAGAATCCAGCGTCGCCATCATTGCGAAACGCACCGCACAGACGAGTGCGCATGCTGCGCCACGGACCGGATCAACATGTGAGCCGGTGGATTGGGTAGATTGCGGTTGAGAGTTAAAAGCACGCAAGCCGGTAGCAGCGCATACCGCGACTTCAAATCTCGTGTCTGGTAATACGGGCATGCACGAAAACGGCCCCAGGAGAGGAACAATGACAAGCTTGCTCGGCATTGGTATGATTGACGCACCAACCGGCTTGCGCGGTCTGGCGGTAATGGATGGTGGGAGCCGAACATGACTGAGACACATCATGACGCTGCGGAACCGATCGCGCACCTTCTTCGCGATCCGCGATCGAACAACTTGCGGATTCATCCCCTTCGGGGTCACCTTACCGATGTAGCAAACCTCGCAAGCAGCTTCGCATCGGATCTTCTCGCCGATCAATGGGGCTACCAGGCAGGTTTGTGGCACGATCTCGGCAAATATTCCGAGGCTTTTCAAAATTACTTGCTCGGCGCATCCAGAGACTACCACACGGAGGAACTGAGCGATACGCCCGGGCGCGTAGATCACAGTTCAGCGGGCGCGCAGCACGCTCGCAACCTTTTAGGTCCTCTCCTTGGCGACGTGCTTGCTTTTGTGATTGCTGGCCATCATTCCGGCCTTCTCGATGCCATTGGCAACGAGGGAAGCGCGGCCCTCGAAAACCGGCTACGGAAACAAGTTGAGGACTGGCGCAACGCGCCGACAGATATTCGGCAACTGCCTGAACCGGCACGCCAGCGGTTGTTGGCGCAGTTGAAGGCCATCGTGGAGCGCAGCCAGGAGCCACTGGCGGAGCGTCACCAGGAATCACTCTTCGCCATCTCGTTTTTTATCAGAATGTTGTTTTCCTGTCTTGTCGACGCTGACTTTCTGGACACGGAACGCTTCATGGACCCTGAACGCGCGAAGAGTCGCGCCTCCTGGCCCGATGACATTTTGGAACGCATCGATACGTTGCTGACCAACCATGTCAAGGCAATTTCTCGACGGGGCACTGCGATTCATAGAATCCGCAGTGAGATATACGAGGCGTGCGTCAACGCGGCACCATCAGCGCCGGGCTTCTTTTCATTAACTGTCCCTACTGGTGGAGGCAAAACACTCTCGACGCTGGCGTTTGCGCTGAGGCATGCCCTGCGATACGGAATGCGGCGCATCGTCTATGTTGCGCCATTTACAAGTATCATCGAACAGAATGCTGATGTATACCGAGAAGTCGTTCAGCCCTTGACCGCAGAAGGCCTGCCTTCTCCTGTTCTTGAACATCACAGCGCGCTGGATATTGAACGTGAAACGTTCGCAAGCAGGCTGGCTACCGAGAACTGGGATGCTCCGCTAATCGTAACAACCGCAGTACAGTTTTACGAGTCGCTGTTTGCAGCACGAACCAGCCGCTGCCGCAAGTTACACAATCTCAGCCACGCTGTTGTCATACTCGACGAAGCCCAAAAACTACCTGTTGACCTTCTTCATCCCATCTTGAGTGCGCTAAAGTGTCTCGCAGGCGGATATGGAGCTACCATTCTCCTGTGCACCGCGACACAGCCGGCGGTCGCTGCGCGCAGCGACTTCCCGGCAGGACTGCCAAACGTTCGTGAAATCATCCCCGACCCCGCTGGCCTCGCGCGCAAAATGAAGCGCGTTACCGTGCGTAGCTTGAACGACCTGCACGAAATGAAACGTAGCGAACTGGTGCAGGCGCTGTTGCCGCACGAGCAGGTTCTGTGTATTGCCAACACACGGAGTACCGCACGTGAGCTATGTCTGGAACTTCGCGACAACCTGGACGACGTGCAAAGCGTACAACACCTGAGCGCCGCGATGTGCCCGGAACACCGTTGTGCAGTCCTTGCCGACATTCGAAATCGTCTCGCGAACGGGGCCCCCTGCCGCGTGATTGCGACGCAGGTCATCGAAGCGGGTGTGGACGTCGATTTTCCGGTGGTCTTTCGCGCGCTTGCGGGGCTCGACTCGATCGCACAGGCCGCCGGGCGATGCAATCGAGAAGGCATCCGCGATTCCGGAGACGTGTGGATTTATCGTCTCGAAGCCCAGAGCCGTCGGGAAGGCTTTCTCGCCGACACCATCAACGCGGCAACTCAGGTTTTATCGGCTGAAGATCAGATCGAATTGTTATCTCCCGAAACCGTCGAGCAGTACTTTCGGCTCTATTTCTGGCAACAGCGGGATCGATGGGATCGGTACCAGATCGTACGCGATCTGTCGCAACAAGGGGACGATGAACTTCCCTTGCTGTTTCAGTTTCGAAGCGTCTCAGAACGATTTCGACTCATCCCGGATAATGGAGCGACTGTCATCATCCCATGGGGCGAGCGCGGCGCCGACCTTGTCGATCAATTGCGACGCATGGGTGCCAACGTCCCACGTAACTTGCTACGCAAACTGCAGCGCTTTACTGTCCAGATTCCGCAACGCTGGCTGGATCTGTACCTGAAGCAGGGCCGCGTGGAGCAGATAGCGGAACATTATCCGGCGCTTGTTGCCGCAAACCTGGATTACGACGAACTACTTGGCATCTCCCCTCCGGAAAACGTTATTTCCTGGAGCGCGGATGCACTGATTTGTTGAAAGTATGACAAGAAACGCAGAAAAGGAGCGGTGATGACGTTCGGGGTGCAACTGGAAATCTGGGGTAACTATGCAGCGTTCAACCGACCGGAAATGAAGGTGGAGCGCGTGTCCTACGACGTGATTACACCAAGCGCAGCCAGAGGGATACTTGAGGCGATTTACTGGAAACCACAGATCCGATGGTGTATCGACCGGTTACACATCCTCGCTCCCATACACTTCACGCAGGTTCGTCGAAACGAACTCTCCGGCAAGGTTCCGGTGAAAGGCGCCAGTGGGGTAGCATCGGCATTGCAATGTGCCGAACGCGGCGAACAACATTATCTGCCGTCCGTCCATATCGAGGATAAACGGCAACAGCGCGCGGCCCGCATCCTGCGCGATGTTCGTTACGGTATTGAAGCGCACATCGAAATCCTTGATCCAGCAGAACGGGACGGCACTATGCTCGCACACCCCGAAGCCAAGCATCTCGATACTTTTCGACGTCGCGCGACCCGCGGCCAATTCCACCACCAGCCTTGGCTCGGCTGCCGAGAATTTCCTGCTTTCTTCCGAATCCTGGACGAGGGCGAATCATTCCCATCCTGTCCTGAGGAACTACTCGGCGAACGCGACCTGGGATATATGCTCTGGGACATCGAGTTCACGCCGGATGCGAGAGGCAAGGTCATCGAGCGACATCGTGGCCGACGCGTGCGCCCCCGTCCCCGCTTTTTCCGAGCGCTAATGCGCGATGGTGTGATTGAAGTACCCGCGATTACGGAAACACGGGAGTAGCGTGATGATACTGCAATCACTCCTGGAACTCTACAATCGACTCGCCGGCGACCCTGCCTATCAGATCCCGCCACCGGGCCGAAGTATCCAAAAAATGAAGTTCGCGATCGTCTTGCACCCGGATGGCCGTCTGCACGAACTTCAGGACATTCAGGTGAGTGAGGGACGCAAATCGCGCCCACGCCTGATGATCGTACCCGGGATCACAAAACCTACCGGCAGCGGTTTGAACCCATGTTTCCTCTGGGACAATACCGCCTATCTCCTGGGCTGGGACAGTCGGGCAGATCGCGCAGAACGAGCCAGGAAACAGTTTGCGGCGTGGCGCGATGCACACCTTTCGGTTGAACGCGCTATCGATCACCCGGAGTTTTCCGCCATCTGCCGATTTGCTGAAACGTGGGACCCGGCCAATGCCGATCAGATGCGAGACCTCCTTGAGCGGGTAAGCACTGGCTTCGGATGCTTTCAGATCATTGGGCGCACAAGCTACGTCCACGACAACGACCAGATTCTGTCATGGTGGGATAAACGCACCTGCCACAATCCGGACCGCATGAAGCGCTGGGCCACGATACAGACCGAAATCCAGCCTGATGGGGCCGAGGCGAACGCTGCCGAACCGGGCGAACCGACACTCCAGTGTTTGCTGACCGGTAAGATCGTCGCGCATGCCGACATTGCGCGACTGCATCCAAAGATCAAGGGCGTTGCGGGTGCACAATCTTCTGGCGCAACGATCGCGGGTTTCAATGACCCTGCCTACGAGTCGTGGGGACACGAACAGAGCTATAACGCGCCGGTTTCCCAGGAAGCTGCCCGACGCTACGTCGCCGCATTAAACGCCCTTCTCGACGGACCGATGCGACAGCGCCACCGACTCGACCTCGGCTCAACGACCGTCGTATTCTGGACAGACCGTCCATCGGCCGCAGAAGGACTATTTGCACAAATCGGCCTGGGTGGCCTGGATGATCTGCAACACGTTCAGGACGAGTACTTGCGCTCGCGCCTCGAACAGGCGCTGCGTGCCATTCGTGCGGGTCGCCAGACCTGGCGGGAACTTGATGCATCCGCGGCAGACACAAGATTCTACATTCTCGGGCTTGCGGCGCCAGCACCCGCCCGGATCGCCGTTCGCTTTTTCCGCGAATCAACGGTTGCCGACCTGCTGGATCGCCTTTGGCAACATTTTTCTGACGTTCGCATCGAACGTCAATTCGGTGACGATGCGCGGCGGCCCGAACCGCGGTACCCATCTTTTCGGTTCCTGCTTGACACCCTTCGCCCCCCCGGCGGTGATCCACCGCCATTACTCGCACCCGGTCTCGTCGAAAGTATCGTAACCGGGCGGCAATACCCGCCGCTGTTGTATCAGGCGACCATCCGCCGACTCATTGCCGATCGCAACATTAACTACGCTCGTGCATGTTTGATCAAGGGCCATCTGACCCGCAATCTTGGAAAGGAGATTTCCGTGACCCTCGACCCCAGCAACACAGATCCGGCGTACCGGCTCGGACGATTGTTCGCCGTACTCGAAAAGGCACAGTCCGACGCGTTACCCGGAATCAAGGCAACAATCCGGGACCGCTACTATAGCGCTGCGTCAGCGACCCCGCAAGCCGTATTCCCCCGTTTGTTGCGATCGTGGCAACACCACCTTGGGGCGTTGGAAAACGTCGGCCAGCGCATTAACTATGACAAGCTGGCCCAGGAGATCCTCGGTCCCCTTGAGACATTTCCTGCGCACCTCGACCTTGCGGGACAAGGGCATTTCGCGCTCGGATACTATCATCAACGCAATGCCCTCTACAAACCCGCGGGCGCAACTGACAGCGAGCAGCAAGAAAACACACCCTCTGTAGCATAGTCCTGAACCAAGGAGACGACCTGATGAACCGTTTTGATTTCGTCTATATTTTCGATGTAAAAGATGCCAACCCCAATGGCGACCCGGATGCAGGTAACCTGCCGCGAATCGATCCAGAAACCGGACACGGCCTCGTGACAGACGTCTGCCTCAAACGCAAGGTGCGCAACTACGTCACAATGAGCCAAAACAACCAACCTGGTCAACGCATTTATTTCGCCGAGCGCGCTGTACTCAACCGCCTCCACGCAGAAGCCTGGGAAAACCATCCCGATGAAGATGTCCGTAGCGTACCCGCAGACAAGCGGAACAAACTGCCAAAAGAGGTCCAGAAAGCGCAGCAACTCACAGACTACATGTGTCAACAGTTCTGGGACATCCGCACATTCGGGGCTGTGATGTCAACCGAAGTCAATTGTGGTCAGGTGCGCGGCCCCGTCCAGGTTTCATTTGCACGTTCTGTCGAGCCGATTGTGGCCCTGGAACACGCGATTACGCGCAGCTCGGTAACCAACGAACGCGACCTCGAGAAAGAGCGTACGATGGGGCGCAAGTTTACGGTGCCGTACGCGGTCTACATTGCGCACGGGACCGTAAGTGGCGCGCTCGCGCAGCAAACCGGTTTCAGCGATGATGACGCAGAATTGCTTTGGGAAGCACTGGAACGCGCCTTCGACCTGGATGCTTCAGCCGCACGACCTGCAGGCAGCATGGCCGCACGCAGGTTAATTGTATTTGAACACGATCACCCGCTGGGCAGCGCGCCTGCCCACAAACTGTTCGATCGCGTCAAAGTCCACAGGCGCCCCGATGTCGCGGTGCCTCGCGAATTTGGGGACTATGAAGTTACCGTTACTCGCGAAGGCATGCCGCAAGGGGTCCGGCTGATCGAACGCGTGTAATGCGCAGCGAAGCCGACCTGCTGCCCCTGTCTGGTCTGCAACACCTGGTGTTCTGCGAACGCCAGGCTGGCCTGATGCTGGTCGAGCAAATCTGGGAGGACAACGTATTTACCGTCCAGGGCACACTACGCCACCGCAACGTCCACGAAGAATCGCCGCGCCGTGAACGGCGCGGCGATTTGATCATCGTGCGGGGCCTGCCGCTGCGATCACTCGAACTGGGTGTCTCAGGCGTAGCCGACGTGGTGGAATTCCACCGAACCGACGACGCAACCGGCGTGATGCTGACCGGATGCGACGGTCGATGGCAGCCGTTCCCGGTTGAGTACAAGCGAGGACGTCCGAAAATCCATCGGGCGGATGAAGTGCAACTGTGTGCACAGGCCATATGCATCGAGGACATGCTTGGCACAAGAATCGACAAAGGCGCGTTGTACTATGGACAACCGCGTCGGCGCACAGAAGTTGCGATGGATGATAGCCTGCGAGAGTTGACATGGGCTGCGGCACGCCGCCTGCACGAATTGGTCAGTGGCGGCATTACACCCCCAGCAATCCCGAAAAAGGAATGCCGCGCCTGCTCGCTGGTGGAAATTTGTCTGCCCTCCGCGGTTCAAAGACAACGCGTCGAACCGTATCTTGACCGTATTGCTGAGGACGAAGAATGGTGAAGCGACACCTGAATACGCTGTACATTACAACCCAGGGCGCGTGGTTGAACAAAGATGGCGAAACAATTGCTGTCAATGTTGACGGGCAAGCCAGACATCGCATTCCGATGCATCTTCTGCAGGGCCTTGTTTGTTTCGGAAATGTATCCATCAGCCCGTTTCTTCTGGGTGCCTGCGTCGAGCGTGGGATTGGTATCAGTTACCTGACGCGGAATGGGCGTTTCCTGGCGCGCGTAAGCGGACCCGTAACAGGCAATGTCCTCCTACGGCGCGCGCAGTACCGAATGGCGGATGACGAGACCCGGCGAACTGCGTTGGCAAAGACATTTGTACTTGGGAAACTCGTCAACACACGTACGGCGCTGCGCAGAGCGAGTCGAGACAATCCAGAACGTGCCGCGAACCTGCAAGATGCTGCAAACCGGATTAACGGTTTGCTACGCCGTGCGCGAACGGCCGGCACGCTTGACGAAGCAAGAGGCATCGAGGGAGAGGCGGCGCGAATATACTTCAGTGTGTTTAACGAGTTACTGCTGGCTGACGGCTTCACATTCTCGCGGCGCACCAGACGCCCGCCACTCGACGCGGTAAATGCACTGTTGTCGTTTGTCTATACGTTGCTCGTTCACGACGTGCGATCAGCATTGGAAACTGTGGGACTGGATCCGCAAGTCGGTTTCTTGCACCACGACAGACCTGGTCGTCCAAGTCTGGCGCTTGATGTGATGGAAGAATTGCGTCCGGTCTTGGCTGACCGGCTCGTTTTGTCATTGATTAACCGCCGCCAAATTCGTCCAAACGGGTTTGAACAGCGCGAATCCGGCGCAGTCTGGATGGATGATGAGACGCGCAAAACGGTACTGACTGCTTGGCAAGAACGGAAACAACAGGAACTGCTCCACCCATTCCTGGATGATCGCTGCACGGTCGGCGCCGTGCCGCATATTCAGGCCCTGTTGCTGGCTCGGCACTTGCGCGGCGATCTGGACGGTTACCCACCGTTTGTGTGGAAATGAAAGGCTTTCGTGATGCTTGTCGTCGTAAGTTACGATGTATCCACCGTCGATGCGGCCGGCCGCAGGCGACTGAGACGAGTAGCGCGCGTTTGCGAAGACTTCGGGCAGCGCGTGCAGAATTCGGTATTCGAATGTATTGTAGATCCGCAGCAATGGGCATTGCTGAAAGATCGCCTGCTGCGGGAATTTGATCCCGGCCAGGACAGCCTGCGCTTTTATTATCTGGGAGCGAACTATGACAGGCGCATCGAGCATCACGGGACCAAAGACGTACCCGATTTGACCGATCCACTGATCTTATAAATGTGGCTCGACTTCGCGAACCACCAGCAAACATAGCTGCTCCGCGACATTCGCGGATCCAAAAAACTGTTCTTTGACAAATGAATAGACGACATATGCGAGCGAAACCGGGTTGGCAAGGCGCTCCACCAAGGGACTTTCGCGGATGGCTGGCGAGAAGCAGTTGCTGCGCTGTATACTTTTAGCACCCTGTCGCCCCCCACGCGGGGGCGCGGATTGAAACAACCACGTCCGACTGATCGAGCACATACTGACAGCGTCGCCCCCCACGCGGGGGCGCGGATTGAA
>RFIY01000002.1 GCA_003695505.1 Candidatus Dadabacteria bacterium
ATCCTCTCCGTAGTAGCTGCCATCGCGCAGGGCCCGCAGGCAGTCGATCTCAGACAGGACGCCGATGATCTTGCCGTCGCCGTTGACCACGGTGGCGCCGGAAATCTTGTTCTTGACGAGAATTGCAATGGCCTCAGTAATGGCCATGTCCGGCGGTAACGTGACCGGATGTTCGGTCATATAGTCGCGTACGCGCAAGGACTTGATCACAGCGGCCTCCTCGCAGGCGAGAGATGCAATTGACGCAAGGCGCCAGAACCTGTCTATACGATAACCGAAACAGGATTCGCCGCCAAATGTTCAGTCGCTGGTCAGTGGTGGCGCACGCAGCGCCGGACTCGGGCACGGTTCGCCGGGTTCGCCGCGTTCCGTCACGCGCTCGCAGATGCGCGCCCCGTCAGGACGTGTCGTGTACAGGTCGACCCAGTAGATCTTCGGAAACATCAATTTGCGCGACTTCAGTTTCACGAATGCGTGATCGGTGACGCCGGGTGCTTCGAGGCTGTTCAGCCAGGCCCGCACCTGGCATTGGCCATCGTCATTGCGCGTCGTCGTCACGGTGACCGGGCGTGTGTCGTCGGCCGCGATCGTAAATTCGAGCCGCTCGTCTGACTGATGGCGCAGGTCGATGCCATATGCAAATTTTTCCTCCACCCATTTGAGCGGACGTGTGACATCCGGGCCTTTTTCCAGGCGTCGCCAGTACACCGTGAGCGGCTGTTCGTGGTCGAAGCGACAGTCTGGTTGCACCCGTGCCGCGTATTCGACACGGTTACGGTTGTTGCTCTTGGCGATGTGGAAGAGCACGACCTCGGCTGTGACCGGCTTGTCTGTTGCGGCGTCCGGGATGGTCCACACGAGGACTGCGGCCATCTGGAGGAGTAATGTCAGATATTTCTGCATGGCGTCTGGTGTGGGATAATCTGACCAGGAGGTTGAGGTTATGGTTCCTTCCGAAGTCATTGCCGCGCCACGGACGTTGTTTGACGCATCCGGGATGCGCGACTTCGTTGCCCGGTCTCCGGTGCTGGTCGCGGCGCGCGACCGAGCTGCCTGGGTCGAGCTGTTTTGTCCGGACGCTACCGTCGAAGACCCGGTCGGTACCCGCCCCGCGAACGGCAGAGACGAGATCGGCCGGTTCTGGGACACGTTCATTGCATCGACCGACATTGTATTCGATGTACATGCCGATCTTGTTGGCGGTCCGTTTGTCTTTCGTGATGTAACGATCAACACGACGCTCGATGGCTCGGTGAAGATCGCGGTCCCGGCGCACCTCGTCTATGAACTGTCCGATACCGACGAAACGTGCATCCGTTCTCTTGGCGCATACTGGCCGTTGCGACGGATGATCCCGCAGGTCCTCGGCACCGGATTGCGTGGCAGCGCCGTGATGCTGCGCCTGACGATGCGGATGCTGAGCAATGGGGGAGCCGGACCGTTGGCCGGTTACACGCGTGGTCTGACCCGTGGCGTGTTCGACGGCGGCAGAGCCGCAGTCGAGCGGTTACTGCGCGATCCGGAGGCCGAACTGGACCGTTGCGAGCGTGTCAGGCTCGCCTGGGACGATGCGACCGCAGACCCCGCGGGAATCGTTGCGCAAAGATTACGCGGCGCCACGATCGAAACTGTCTTGCCGTCGGGCTGGTTCGTGACATTCCGCTACCGACGTGACGACGGGCAGCAGGGGGCCGGCCGGATTGCTTTTGCCGGAAGCTTGCGACGCCCCCGTGAGGTACTCCTGTACGTCTGACGCGGAACCCGTCGCGCCCCGGGTGGTCAGAACAGCTATGAAACGACCCTGGATCAGAGGCGGCATTCTGTCCGCTGGCATCATGCTGTTTGCCGCGTCGACAGCGAGTCCGGCGAACAACGATGCGACCCGCAGACAGTGCCGGCTGGCGCAGTCCTGTGCACTGACATTGCCACACACAAGTTGCGGTGGCGTCGCGGTCGCGGCTGAGCAACCGGTGCCACGTCCGATCTGCCAGACGGCGACAATCCTCGGCCGATCGTCCTTGCTCGATGCCACCAGCGCGCGTCGTGTCTGGCCGTACCTGGGACACGAGCATCAGATCGTCTACCAGGTCGAAGAACTGTTGCATGTCCCGGTGGAGAAGCTTGCCTTCATGTTTGAACGTCCCGACATCGCCGCCCGCTGGCTGAGCGAAGTCGCAGACGAACCATTTTCAGCGTCGTTCGGCGAAGTGCGCGGTCAGCGATGGATCGACGGCGCGCACGGCGAGCGGTTCAAGGGGAGGGCCCTGTTGCTGGCCGGGGCTCCTGAACAGGGGAGGATGGTGCTTCTGGGTTACGGCAGCGCGTCATTCTGGCGCTGGGAGTTTCGCGGGAAAACGGTGTTCGACATCGCCTATGAGGCTTCCCGCCATCCCGGCCATACGCGGATTCGGGTCCGCGTTTATGCCGCGCCTGGTTCGGACTGGCTCTACGAGGCTATGGCTTCGGAGGTGTTCCACGCGGTGGCCAGGCGTTTCGCATCCGGGATTCTGGACGATATCGAGGCTGCCGCTGGGCGGGCAGCGATGACCGCCGCCGAGCAGCAGGCCTGGCGTCGATGGCTGGTCAGGCAGAGCGGAGTCCATCCGACGTGAGCGGCTGGACGCGCAAACGCTGGCACATTGCATCGTTCCTGCTGCCAACCGTGCTGCTGACGTTTGCGGCTGACGGCGCCGTGCTGGCCTCTGTCGAGCGTAGCTGTGCAGTGGCGGCGTCGTGTGGCGTGCCCGCGCCGCGTCGCTGCGATGCCGTCCCGCGTCCCTGGGGCGACCCGCCCGAACGCGCGCCGGAATTACGCTGCGAGACGCTCTCCAGCCTGGCGGCGGCCGGCTTTGACGCCAACGGCGCGAGCGGGCACCAGATGATGCGTTTCCTCGGGCGCGAATATCTCCTGTCGTACGAGGTGGCGGGCGCGTCCGACGTCAGCGCCGACCGCCTCGCGTATTTGCTGGATCATCTGCCGCTGGCAGCGCGGCTGGTCGACTACTTTTCGGGTGGCGGATACTACGCGGAGTGGGTGCCGTTTTCGGGTGCACGTTGGGTGCGCGGCGGGAAAGGTGAGCGATTTCACGGAGAGGCCGTTCAGTTGGCCGGGAGTGCGCGCCGCGGTGTGTTGCATTATCTGGGATACGGCACCGCGAATATCGCCCGCTGGAGCTTTACCGGGCAGGTCTATCTGGATTTCCGGTTTCGGCGCGGTCCAGACGGGGAGGGATGCCGCTACCTTGTGCGGGCCGTCGCGTCGCCGGAGAATGCGGTCATCAATGCGATCATGGATTCGCTGCCGTTCCGCTATCTGACCGAACGCGTCGTCGAGGCCATTGTCGATGATCTTGCCCAGGCCGTCGCGCGGCTCGACGCGGCACAGCGAAACGGAAAGCTCGACCGGAGCGCATTCACCCCGGCCGAGCTTGCGGAAATCGATCGTCTGCTTGCCCTGAGATAGTCAGGCCAGGCGCGGATCCTTTTTGCCTTCGATCTTGTGCATGTTGCGCCAGAGAACATCGGGCATCATTCGTGCGAACGCGGCGATGTAACGGGCCTGTCCCGGGAAAATCCAGAAGTCTTTTTTGCGCAGTCCCTTTTCCACGGCGTCGAGCACCTTGTCCGGTGTCATCAGGCTCGAGTCGCCTTCCATCACGGCGGGGTTGGAGCGCACCTGGTTGAGCAGCGGCGTCTTGACCATCGGCGGACAGACACAGGCGAACTGTACGCCCGAATGGCGGTTTTCGTGGTAGAGGATGTCCGCGTAGCTCCGAACCGCGAACTTCGATGCGCAATACGCGCCAAAGTGCATCACGGGCATCCAGCCGACCAGGGACGCAAAGATCACCTGCTGGCCGCTGCGGCGCTCGAGCATCTGGGGCAGGGTGGCGTGCACCGTGTTGACGACGCCCTTGTAGTTGATGTCCATGACCCGGTGGATCTCATCAACGGGTTCTTCGGTCAGCAACGAAGACGGCATGATGGCCGCCGCCGAAACGACCCGGTCGATCGGGCCAAGTTCTTTTTCCACTTTCGCGACGACCTTCTTGACCGCGTCGAAATCGCGGACATCGCAAACGTATGTGGAAATATTCTCATGTCGTGAGGCGGTCTCTTTCAGACCCGTCTCGTTGACATCGATCGTTGCCACGCGGGCACCGGCCTTTGCGAGGCGTTCGCTGTAGAGCTGCCCCATGCCGCTCGCGCCGCCGGTAATCAGCATGGTCTTGCCGTTGTAGTTCATCTTCGCCATGTCGTCTCTCCTTGGAGGTGTCCAGAAACGGGTAAACAGAAGGTCAGTTCAATTGCTCGATGGTTGCACCGCTGTCTCTGCAGCAATCCGCCGCGGCCGCCGTTCCGAGCGCCGCCGCCAGACTGCCAACGCCGCCATTGACCCGGCTGGCGCTGGCGAGGCGGATCGCTCCATTCGCGGCCAGGCGGGCCGTAGACAGGTAAACATCCTGTCCGGATACACGCAGCGCCGCCGTCCTTCCGTTGGCGCCGGTTGCGCGCGCGACGACGGCCCATCGGGCGGTTGCGCGCTCGGCTGGCGCCGGATCGGTGGCGCGCCAGGCGACGAGCCGTTCGAGGTGGGCGATGTGCTGCGGCGACGGCCGGCGATCTCCCGACAGCAGCTTTTGAAACACGGCGAACGCGTGACCGCGGGCGCCGGGCAGGGCCAGGTAGCTGTCGACATCGCGGAGTCCATTCAGTTCGCCGGGCAACAAGATCGGTTCGGCAGACGGAAACGGAACCTCGCGGTATCCTCGCGGCAGATCGATATGGCGTCGGGCTGACCACTCGTACAGATCGTCGAGCAGCACAGGCTGGCCATCGCGCAAGGCGAACGCAGGCTCGGAAACGGCCGCAATCGCGCTGATTGCTGTACCGCGGGACGTCTTGTACTGATCCAGCCAGTGTGTCACGTGCAGTGAACGGAGCGCGCCAAGATCCTGTGCAAGCAGGTGAGCGGCCGTCAGCGCCGGCGCGAAATCGACGGCCTGCGCCGGGACGAACGCAACACCCGCGTCGTGGGCAAACGTACGCAGCCGTTGGTGCAGTCTGCGAATCCAGCTTTGCTCCGCCGTGGTGTCAACGTAGTGCGCGCCGGCAGCGAGTGCCGCATCCGCGACCGCATCTCCGAAGCGGTTGAACGGACCGACCGTATTGACCAGGACGCGCGTTGCTTCCGCCAGCGCCTCCAGGCTACGAGGATCCCGCACATCGGTGCGCAGGACCGCGGCTGGATCGCCCGCCACGGCTTCCAGCTCGGTCGGGCGCCGACCGGCGGCGGCCACGCGAACGCCCTGCCGACGCAATTCCTCGACGATGAGGCGGCCCGTAAAGCCGGTTGCACCGAGAACGGCGATGTCGAAACGTGGTGGCATGGCAGCCCTGGTCGGGGTGTCGACGCGGTGTGTCTATAGAACGTGTTCTAACATGTGTTTGGCGCGGCCGCAAGTTCGCTCGGATGGCGGGCAGGGAGCAGATAACCATTTTGCTCGTGCCGCATTTGCCCGAATGTCGCGTAACATATTGATACAGTATGGAAAAAAGTGAGCGCGCCCCGAGTGCGCCCCGTTGTGGCGTATGAGGGGGGAACGAAAAAGAAGGCGCGCGCCGGCGCATTGACGTGAAACGTGTTTCATCAGGTGGGCTCAAGGAGTGGTCTCGCGTGCTTGTGCTGGAGCTTCTGTCGTTCAGGTGGGATGCCGCTTATTGGAGCGATTTTTCAGGGTGGATGGCGACGAGCGCAGCGACAGTTTCCATCCTGGCGCTGGACAGTAAAAGTGAAACGTGTTTCAATAATAGCCATTCAGCCTGACTCAATCGCGCATCTGGCCTGCGCGTCGAACACGTTTTCCCAAGGATCATCCATGGCCGAGAACGCCGGAACATTAGAGGCAATGGAGGAGCGCACGCGACAGATTCTGGAAGTCGCGATCGAGCTCGCCGAAGAGGGCGGTTTCGAAACCGTGCGCATGCGCGATGTCGCGGCTCACGCCGGGGTCGCGCTCGGGACGTTCTACAAGCGGTTCCGCAGCAAGGAAGACCTGCTGGTCGCCGCGCTCGGCCTGGCCATGGAAGAGATGGAGCAGCGCATGGCGCGACGCCCCATCGAGGGCAATACGCCTTACGAGCGCATCGCCGAATATTTTACGACCGCGACGCGTCGCTTTTGCGCCAAACCAAATCTCGCCCGTGCGGCCTTGCGTGCCGTGGCGTCCGGCGACCATGAACTGGCCGAAAAGGTGATGAAGTTTCACGAACGGACGACGCACCTGATCCTGCAGGCCGTAACCGGCGGTGATCGACCGGCCACCGACGAAGAAGATCGTACGGCGATCGTCCTGCAGCATGTCTGGTTTGCGACGCTCGTCGGCTGGTCTGGCGGTCTCCATGACGTCGAAGAGGTGATCGAGCGCGTCAAGTCGGCTGCGCGTCTGATTTTGAATGTCCCGGAACCGGACCAGTCCTCAGACTCGTCCCCAGAAACCGATTGAAGACCGGAGGAAACACCATGCCCAGTCCCCGCTGGCCATTTACGCACAACCCCAAAGGCTGGTTCATGATCTCGTACAGCGAAGATCTTGAGCCCGGAGATGTCATTCCGTTGCACGTGTTCGAGCAGGACCTCGTGCTGTACCGCACCGAAAGTGGGCGTCCGGTATTGCTCGATGCCTTTTGTCCGCATCTCGGCGCTCACCTCGGCCACGGCGGAAAGGTCGAGGGCGAGGAGCTGCGTTGCCCGTTCCACGCCTGGAAATTCAACTGTGACGGCCAGTGCAGCGAGATCCCCTATACGGAAAAGATCCCGCCCAAGGCGAAGATTCGGCCGTGGGAAATCGTCGAGCGCAACGGCATGATCTTTGCGTGGAACGACGAAGAAGGCAGCGCGCCGGAGTGGGAGATTCCGGAATTCGAAGAAGCCAGCGACACCGAGGCCTGGACCGAGTTCGAGCGGCGGCGCTGGCAGATTCGCACGCACAATATCGAGATGGCGGAGAATGCGGTTGATTCGGCGCATTTCAAGTATCTGCACGGTACGCGCAACATGCCGCAGAGCCAGGCCGAAGTCAATGGCCACATCCTGCGGGTCTTTTCTGACGCCGGCATGACAACACCACAGGGAAACGTTGACGGCTCGATCGAATCGATGTCGTACGGTTTCGGGCTGAGCGTCGTGCGTTTTTCGGGGATCGTCGACACGTTTCTGTTGTCGACGATGACGCCAACCGACAGCGAAACGATCGATGTGCGCTTCAATTTCAAGGTCAAGCGGCTTGCGGGCGCCGATATCACGCGCGGTGTCGGCAAGGCATTCATCAACGAAATCACGCGCCAGCTCGAACAGGATCGCCCGATCTGGGAGAACAAGCGCTGGGTCAAGCCACCGATTCTCGCCGAAGGCGACGGACCGATCGGCGTGTACCGCAAATGGTGCAAGCAGTTCTTCCCCGAAGGCACATTCGACAAGCTCGAGATGCGCGTCCACGCGTGAGATGCAGCTCGATCTCACCACGCTGCGTCACTACCTGATCGACACAAGCCCATGGATTCGGGACGCGGGAATCATCATTGAACAGGCGGGGCCGGATGGTTGCCGGCTCCGCCTGCCTTTTTCGGAACGCGTCTGCAACCCGTTTGGCGCCGTGCACGCCGGCGCGTTGTACTCTTTTGCCGAAACGGCTGCGGCGGCCATCGCCGTGACCGCATTCGACATGTCGGGAGGACGCGACGTACTGATGCAGCAGGGCGCAATCGAGTACCACGCGATCGCCCGGGATGATCTGACCATCGACGGCGCCGTGGACGCCGAGACGATCGCATCGGTTGATGCCGCGGTGCGCGACGAGGGGCGCGCCCGAACGACATTGACCTTGTCGCTCAGGACCGGCGATGACACGAATGTGGCGACGGCGACATTCACGGTCTATGTCCGGGCAACGGAACGTCCATTGCGGTCGGCAGACTGAGTCGTCCGCGCTCGCGGCTGCACGGCTTGGTCAGTCCGTGATCACCTGCAATCTCGAACGCAGCCACCCGTCCACCGAATAACGCCCGGCGCCGGTCCAGACCAGCGTTGCATATGGCACCGCGTAGAGCAGCGCGAACTCCTGCTTTGCCCATGGGTCGTCGGCGTGTACGATCCCTGCGGCAACGAGCATCGTAAACAGAACAGGAAACGCGAAAACGCGTGTCAGCAGCCCGGCCGCCACGAACAGTGGGCAGACGACCTCACCAAAGATAGCCAGTGCCATGCTCAGTTCGTTGCCGACGCCAAGCGGATCGGGAAACGACGCCGCTCGCTCACCGAACGCAAGCAGCTTGCCCCAGCCGTGGCCGGCGATCATCATCAGCGAAATCGTGACGCGCAAAAAGAGCAGCCCCGCATCGTGCCCGCGTCCGTTCAGATCCAGATAGAATTTGAGCCATCGTTGCAACATATGTCGATCCCTGTGTGAGTGCCTGTCCAGATTGTAGCGCAGACCATGTTCTGCCTGATCCATGCTGCATCGCGTCGCTGGGACGCTATAATGTGAACGGTTACTTACCTGATGGCGTCGTTGCCATATCGCCCCCGCGGAGAACCTCGTGCTCAATCGCCTGGTAGAAAACAGCCTGTTTCGCCCCACCGTGACGATCGTTTTGTTCGCGCGCGTACTTGCGAGTTACGCGCTCTACGGCCTGTTCGTGATCCGGTTTACGAAAGATCGCAAGAAACGCCGTCAGCGCATGGCGCGCGTCAACGCGAAGAACGCGCTACGCGTGTACAACGCGTTTGTCCTGCTCAAGGGTGTCTATATCAAGGTTGGGCAGTTTCTGTCGACGCAGGTTTTTCTGCCGCCGGAGTTCCTGCGGGAAATGGTGCGGATGCAGGATCGGGTGCCGCGTGCATCCGCGGAAGCCGTACGCGAGCGTATCCGGCAGGAGTTCGGCAAGCCGGCGGAGGCGCTGTTCACCACATTCGACGAGGATCCGCTGGCCACGGCGTCGATCGGGCAGGTGCACCGCGTGACGATGCTCGACGGCCGCGATGCGGTGATCAAGGTCAAGTATCCAGGCATTGACGCCAAGTTCCACGCCGACCTGAAATTGCTCAAACGCATGGTGCCGATTTTCATCACGATCATCGAACGCATCTATCACGGCGAGACGACCAATATCGACCACAAGGCGACCATTGGCGAATTCGTCAAGTACATCGGACTCGAGCTCGACTATCGCAACGAGGTCGAAAACCACAAAAAGATGTACGCGATCATGAAGGATCGTGATGATGTGATCGTGCCTGAGCTGTATCTCGATTACTGCACGGATGCGATCATCTGTATGGAGTACATCGACAGTTACGGGATGCGCGAATTCTTCGAGAGCGACGAGATCCCGTACGAGGAAAAAAACCGCATGTACCGGATCACCGCCGATACACTGCTCTATCAGGTCAGTCGCTACGGCTTTTTCCAGGCCGATACCCATCCCGGCAACTTTCTGGTCAAGAAAGATGAGGATGGGTACAAGCTGGTGATGATCGACTTTGGATGTGCCAAGCAGTTGCCGAATGAGTTTCGCACCGGTTTGCTGAAGTCCGTCCAGGGCTATTTCAATCGCGATCCCGAGTTTTCGGCCAGGGCCTTCTGGGATATGGGATTCCGGACCAAGCAGCATACCTTGGAGTCGCTGACAAAATGGGCGGAGTTCGTGTTTGAAGTCGTCGACCAGGTGATCAAGCTGTTCGAAAGCGGTGACAGTATCGTGCGCTACATCCAGAAGAACATGTTTGAGCTGGGCGAGAAAGCCATGGAACTCAACACGGACGACCGGATCGACTACATTCCCGAGGAATACATCATGTTCGGCCGCGCATTGAGTACGCCACCGATCCCCTTTGATCAGTTCCAGCCGACCGTGGATCTGAAGGCGATCGTGTTGCCTCACCTGATGTACCTTGGCCAGCCACAGGCCACGATCGACATCGAAGCCGCCTGATCGGGCAGCCTGCCAGATCCCTCCCGTGGTGTGGGATCATGAGCGGCAGTGATTGATCTGGCAAGCCATATCTGGACGGCGCTCGGGTTTATCGGCGCGCTGCTGATCCTGGGTCGCTCCGACAATGAATTGCGCAGCCGTGGTAGTCGCATTGCGTGGGCACTGTTTCTGGCCACCGCGCCAACCGTAGCCATCCCGATGTTCCTGTTGTTCGGTAACCGCAAATTTGGTGTTGTTGCCGAACTGGCCGAACGACGGGAACGTGAACGCCGCATTGCGCGGCGGACGTACGGTCAGCGAGATCATTCATTGCAGGCCGTGATGGGGCGCATTCTGGGGCAGCCGCTCAGTGGCGGAAATCGACTGGAACTGCTTGGTTGCCGCGGCGAGGCGGGGGCGTGGCTGCTGCAACAGATTGAGGGTGCGCAACAAAAGATCTGGATCCAGACCTACCAGTATCTTCCAGACGCTTCGGGTCGAAAGATTCGTGACGCGCTTGCGGCCAGGGCGCGCGATGGGCTGGAGGTCTGTCTGCTGGTTGACGACTATGGCGCGATGACCGCGCGTCATCGATTCTTTCGACCGCTTACAGCAGCGGGTGGACAGGTGCGCCGCTTCAACCCGCTCATCGGTGTTTCGCGCATGCGATCCAATCTGCGCAACCATCGGAAGGCGTACATTTTTGACGAGCGGATAGCGGCATCTGGCGGAATCAACATCGGTGATCCGTATTTGACGGATGGGCCGCGAGCCTGGGAGGATCTCGCTTTTGCGCTTGAGGGGCCGGCGGTGACAGGCCTGGCGCGGCTGTTTGCCGCGGACTGGCGGCGCGCAGGTGGGCGGCTTGACAGCGCCGGGTTGCGCCGATCGCCGGAGGCGGGCGATGCCGATGTGCAACTCGTCGTATCCGGCCCCGATCGTACCGATGATCCGATCTTTGCCGCGCTGATTACGGCCATCTACCGTGCGGAGCAACGCGTCTGGATCGTAACCCCATATTACATTCCGAACGAAGAACTGGAATATGCATTGACGATCGCGGCGCTGCGGGGCGTCGACGTCCGGCTGATCGTACCACGGCGATCCAATCATCCGCTTGCCGATCTGGCCCGGCTGGATCATTTGCAGAACGCACACCGCGCCGGGTGCGGCATCTTTTTGTATCAACCGCGGATGCTCCACAGCAAGCTGGCGCTGTTTGATGACGATGCCGTATTGCTTGGCACCGCGAACCTGGATGTTCGGAGCCTCTTCCTCAATTTTGAACTCGGTGTGTTCAGTTACGGAGCTGCTTCGGTGCGGGCGGCCGCGACGCTGGTGGAGACATACCTCGCCGCATCGGAGCCCTTTGCCGGTGAGAAAACACTGCATCCGCTCAGTCGCGGCTTGATGCGGATTATCGAGCCGTTGTTGTAATGGGGGCGTGCCTCGCGGCACGGCCCGCCCGGCGACCCAGAGCGGCCTGGGAGGCGCGGATTTTGGCTGCCTTTTAGGACTG
>RFIY01000136.1 GCA_003695505.1 Candidatus Dadabacteria bacterium
AAAGGTTGGTTCCAGTCCATGCCACGCAAGGCAACATTTTCAGAGAAACAGCTCGCGGAGTTCCGTGCGAATCTCGAGCAGATGCGCAAGGAAATCCAGCAAAGCATCCAGGCACGCCTGGCCTCGAAGCGAGATCTTGAGATCAAGGACATCGGTGATTCCTTCGACAGTGCCTCGGAGGGGCGCGAGCAGGAATTCGGCTATCTGATGAATACCCGCGATCGCGAGAAGATGATGAAGATCGCGGATGCGCTGCGGCGGCTCGATGCCGGCGAGTACGGTATCTGCGAGGAATGCGGGGAACCGATCGGCGTCAAACGCCTCAGGGCGATGCCGTTTGCGACGCTTTGTCTGCGCTGTCAGGAAGAAGAAGAGGAAATGACGGCGTTGCAGCGGGAACGGCAACTCGAAGAGGACGAGCAGCAGTACTTCGAGCTCGCCGAGTCCGAACTCGGCGAGGGGGGGATGGACGACGACTTCGAGGAGTAGTCGCCTCGCTCAACGCCGACGACGTTACTCGCCGCGTCTTTCGGGATGCGGCGTTTTTTGTGCCATTCTGTTGGCGCGGAAAGCCACCCTCGAACAGCCGGATGAACGACGCGCGCGTGTCAGCCCCCGCCGGCGAACGAGAGCAGATCCGTCAGCGAGAAGTTTTCGTTGAACCAGTTCGCGGCCTCGATCATCGCGCGATGCGCGGTGTAGAGATCTGCCGGCGCGTAGTCCGAAAAACCCGATGGATCGCCGGGACAGGCCAGAGACGACGGAATCTTGACGTACATTGCCCCATTGAATGAGGGGTTCTGCAGATACAGGTACATCAGTCCCGGCGACGAACCGAACAACAGGTTCATGACGCCGGATTCGGCCTGATCCTGCGGCGCCTCGCAGTCAGCCGGCAAAGGAGCTGGTGGTCCGTCGACGAAAAAGGTCTGCGGGACTTCGCCGAGATCCGGGTCGAGCGGAAAGCGGAATGTGTACGCGCTGACGCCGGCTCTGAAGTGGGTCGTATCTCCGGTCGTCTGCCAAGCGTACTGTGTCGTTTCCGAAGGCGCGATCTCTTCTTCGATGATGAATTCATTGACGTTGATCGACGCGCCCTGTGGCGTCGTAGCGGTCGCGACTTCCCAGTAAGGCAGGATCGCCCGTAGTGGCAACGGCGAAGGCCCGGCTGGATCGGTGTCAGGGCGGTACGCCAGTCCCTTGCCAAAGTCAAACGCCAGCACATCGGGGAAGGGGTCAGACCCGAAAAAGAATGTTGCGCTGATGATCGGTTGGAGGTCGATCATGCGGAATAACTGTGTCTGAACCGTCGGATCGTCGACAGACGCGAACTGATCGCGGAGCGTCGAGATTGCCTCGCCGAGCGCAACGACGAATTCGTCGGATGGGATCGTCTGCTGGGTAATTTGCGGCAGCAACAGCCGAATCACGTCCTTGATGCCGTCAAGGTCTCCAGGATTTATACCAGCAAGTTCGGCAATGGCATCCGGGATCTTCAGTTGAATGTCTTCCTCGATGCTGAAGCCGATGCGATCCCCGCGATTCAGGACGCCGTCGTTGTTCTGATCATCGAAAATGAACGAGTACTCCGCGAGAATTTCATCGAGATCAATCCGGCCACCATGGCGTACCGTACGACGGACGAGACTCTCAGGCAGGGGCGCCATCGCGCCAAATGACGCAGCTAGCGCGTTGTCGACCTGGCGGATGAATGGTTCCCAGCGGTTTTCGTCACGGTCGAATGTTCTCGGATCATCCATCAGAAACCCAAGCCGGCGCAGCCAGAAACTGAGCGGTTTTCCGGTGTAGTTGTCAGCCACGGCGAGCGCGCATTCCCCGGGCGTGTCCACGCGACCGTTCGGGTTGGCATCATCGGCCTCGGCCTCGCGAGCGCTGTCGATCGGCTGACCATAGTAGGGACTGGACTGGCTGATGCCCGGTACGTTGACGATCGTGCCACACTCGAGCATGTCGAGCAGGTTGCTGCCGTTGTTGAAGACCTTGAGGATCCAGTCGGTAAGCTGGGTCAGTTGGGCGTCGTTGATCGTCAGGTCGTGGGCGGCGACCGACAGCACGATGCCGCGGATCAGTTCTACCACAAAACGGATCACGCGGGCTTCGGACAGATCCCAGCGCCGTCCGGTGCGAATCTGAATCAACAGCGCGTCCGGATCTTCGAGCAGCTTGCGGTCGGTTGGGTCGAGGTTCGATCCCAATCGAATCGGCACGCCGGGAGTGGCAAAGGCGTTGGGATTGAAAGCGAGGTTATGATCATTCGTCGCAAGGTACTCGCAGTCCGGGATCGTTTCGAGGATTTCATGCGCCGCGGCGATGCCGTCGAACGGATCCTCCAAATTGGCGGCGTAGTAATTGGCGATCTGGTCTCCGAAGTCGAGTTCATATTCGAGCGACTGGGCGGGCAACAGTTTGGACAGCGAGCTGCTCCCGCCGCTGTCACCATTCGCCAGCGACACGGCACCGCGGATCAATGGGTCGAGCAGGTCATTGAGGAAGCGCAGCAGCTCCTGCACGTTCCCGATCAGTTGCCCATAGGCGGCGCGGCAAATCAGATCGGAGCGGTTTGCATTGAGCAGGGTTTCGACCTCGCGCAGCTCATTGCCGGTCAGCGATTGTGCAAAGGCAAGCGCGCGCGCGTAGTTGTCGACGGCGGTTTTGCCGCGGAACGTGTCGATGTTGCGGTCGCCCTCGGAAATGGCTGCCGCGTAGTCGCAGAGCGCGGTCGCGGCCGTGACATCCGCGAGCGCGGAGAAGCGGCAATTGTCTTCCGGGTCGAGAAAACGATTGCAGGCCGATGCCGACAGCCCGATCAGTACGATCGGCAGCCAGCGCCGCACGCGCCGCATCCAGCGTCGGCGTCCAGGCAGGGTCTGAGCGGACGCGATTGTGTCAGGGCGCATTGACGGCCTGGATGCAGTAGAGGCGCCCGGGACGCGTGAACGGTACCGTTGCCCAGGCGTAACCCGTGGTCGCGGCGGGGGCCGGATAGAGGCGCTGGCCGCCGCTGCCCTGGCCGACACCGTCGGTGCGGACGACAACGAGGTTGTCGGTGCCGGGGCTGGTTACCAGCAGGAACGTCGGCCCGTTGCTCACGGCGACGGCATTGGGGACGAGGGACATCGCGAACGGCGCATCGAACACATCGACGCCGCCAGGTGCGGTCGTGCGAACCTCGAGAATGGGCGCCACAGGCGCGGTGACCGCCTTGTCGACAATCGCGGTGACTTCGGACGGCACGGTGATTCCGGCCGAAGCGGCGGATACGGCCGCGCGATAGTCGGAGACTGCCTGGGGTGCCTGGCTGCTCCAGGCGCCGAGAATGTCATTCCAGGTCGCTGCGGTCGTCGAGAACGCGCTACTTTCGAGTCGAATCGCCGCGACGCGATCATCATCGGCCGCGGACAGGTCGTCGAGCGTCAGCCAGAGCTGAGGGATGACGGTGTTGTTCGTGGTCAGGCGATGCCCGAATGCCGACGAGGTGTCGAGCAGCATCGCGCGAACGCGCGTGTTCGGAATCGTGATCGTTGCCGTTGTTTCGCTGACCTGCCCGGGGTTGCGCAGGCGCAGGATCACTGCGTCGGTGGTGGCGCCGCTGACGCGGTTCATCGCAATGTAGACGTCAATCGTCTGGCTGCTGGTGGTCGTAGGTTGCCAGGCGCGGAGGGCGACATCGACCGGGCGCGCGCCATCCATACCGAGATCGGCAACCTCGGCGCTGCCGTCGGTGACCGACAGTGCGGCCAGCCAGGCCTGCTGATTGACCGCATTGTAGCCGACGGTCAGCAGGGTGTCGTCGACGAAAGCACCGCCGGTGGGGCGAGCATCCGGGCCAATCAGTCCGACGAGGCTCAACGTGGACCGCGTGCTGTACAGCTCGCCGGACAGCAGGGAGACTTCCGCAGAGTCTTTCGCCAGGATCGCGAGCCGGCGGTTCCCCAGTGGGTTGCCGAGGTTTTGCGAGACGATGCGGGTCGGATTCAGTCCGGTCACGATGTCGGTGGCGAAGCGGGAATACTGGTCGTCAAGCACGAGCGCGCCATCCAGCCCGTCGAACGGGTCGGTCGTCGCGCGTTGTGTCAGCGAGACGACGGCCTGACCAACGGCGTCGACACGGACATCGTGCAGCGTCAGTTCGACGTCCGACACCGGAATCGAGATCAGATGTGTTTCCTCCTGGTCGTTCCAGGCTTTGGGCGACAGCGTCGGGTCGGTGCTCGATACAGGACCGACACGCGACAGCCGTACCAGTTCGACCTCATCGTCGTCCTGCAGGATCACGGCGCCGACAAAGTCGTCGAACGGCACGCAGTCCGCGACGCTGTTTTCTTCCAGGCAGGCGGCCGCTGCTGAGAGGTCTCCGTCGTAAAACGGCAATGCGTTACTGGTGCCGCGCCGGTTGACGACCTGAACGGCGACGATCCTGTTGCTCGGGTTGCGTACCGGCGTCAGAAATTCGATCCGATCAAGCTCGGGATTAGAGCGATCCGGCCCCCAGAACTTGATGACGCCTGCGGCCGGGTCGATCTGGTCGGCCTGGCGCGCATAGATCTCGATGCCGTCGAACAGGACGTGGGCATCCGGGTCGTTGAGCGGGTCGAGCAGGTTCGTGCCACTGATGACAACCAGGGTGCCGGGCAGGCCCGCCTGTGGATTGAGTTCGATCAATTCAGGTTCACCGGGTGCGGGCACACAGCCGAAGAAGTCGCCGCCGGCTCCCTGCAGGGCGCCGATCAACCCGATGGCAAGTATCGAGCGCAGTACATTGCGCACGCGCCTCCGGGTCGTGGATTGTCTGACTCTGGCCATCGTCGCCTCCTTTGGCATCCGGTGCCCTGCTTCGCGCGAACATTCTAGCGAAGGATGCACAGGCTGCGCACCCTTTATGGCGCACCGTCCCGATCATGTAGCCTAGCCGGTCGCGACCGGTTTGGCCAGTTCAGGCACCAGATGTCATTGTTGGCCAGGACCTGTCTGGGCGCTGTGATCTGGATCACGCACCGCCCCCGGGCCGTTCGAGTGCCTCGATGATGCCGGTCAGGCCTTCGATGCTATGAATGTCGGCATCAAAGACGGGCACCCGATGAACCGGTACGCCGGCGCTTTGTTGCAGGCGGTCAATCGCGTCGGTCTGTTCGCGGGCGACCCGTTCGAGCTTCGCCGTCCAGTCCAGCAGGCGCACCAGCAGGTCGTCTTCGCTGGCCGTCGGCAGCGGCCCGGTGCCGAGTACCGGCCTGAGCCAGCGGTTGACGACAAAGGCGGAGACGGCAATGCGCAATTCGTCCAGCTTCCGCCGGAAGCGGAGCGCGTCGTCGAGCTGATGCTGATTGGGTCCGGTGACGACGATGAACGTTGTCTGCGGGTCGCGCAGCAGCGCGTCGGCGCGATCGGATTGTGTGCGGAAGGGTTCGAGGACATCTTCGGTGAGGCGGAAGAAGTCGGCGATCTCGGAAATGACGTTGCCGCCGGTCAACCGTTCCAGCGCTCGGAAAAAGACATCGGTGACACGGAACAACCCGCGGCCCGCACGCCCACCCACCGAAACGAAAATCTGAATCAGCTTAGAGTCGAAGAACTCCATCAGCCGCTGCGGCGCGGTGAGGAAGTCCAGTGCGTGGGTCGATGGTGGGGTGTCGAGAATGATCCGGTCGTAGGTGCCTTCGGCGGCGATCTCGGACAGCCGCTGCATCGATGCATATTCCTGGCTACCGGTCAGCCGCGTCGAGATGTTCTGGTAAAGGCGATTGTCGAGGATGCGCTGTTTCGTCTGCGGGTCCGGGGCATAGCGCTCGACGACGCGGTTGAGCGTGTTTTCGACGTCGAGCATCATCGCATGCAACGTGCCCTTCGGCGCGAGTCCGGACTCGACGAGTCGTGGCGTGACGTCTGCGGCCTCGGCGCCGATGCCATCGAGTCCCAGCGCGTTGGCCAGTCGGCGTGCCGGGTCGATCGTCAGCACGAGAGTCCGGTAACCTTCGATGGCGCTTGCGATGCCGATCGCGGCACTGACGCTTGTCTTGCCGACGCCGCCGCTGCCGCCGACGATGAGGATGCGATGGTTTTCGAGGCCGAGCAGGGTCATCGCAAAACCTCACGCAGCAACAGTTCGAGCAGTTCCGGTTCGCTGCCGGCCGGCAGCCACGGGACACGAAAGCGGGGAATGTCGATGTCGGCAAGGCGCGGTTCGAGTGCCAGTTGCTGGCTGCGCCAGGCCTCGAGCCATCGCAGGCGCCCGCGCACCGCATCGGCGCGATCACCCAGGACTGCGTCGATGGACTCGTCGGGCTGGCCCGCGAGCCAGGCGGCGAACCGGGGATCGTCCTGCCCGATGTCAGGCAAAACCGCATTTTCGATCAGACCCGCGAGCGGGTATGGCGTGTCCTGTCGGATCGATGCGATCAGTTCGCGCGATTCCTCGACGGGGAGGTCTTCGAGCAGCGTGACGATGACGATTGCGGTTCTGGCCGGGTCGCGGAGCATGCGATCGATGTCGCGTGAGCGCTCGGCAATCGGGCCGCTGCCGACGATGTCGAGCGCCGCCTGCGGGAAGCGCAGCAGGCTCAATGCGTGGCCGGTCGCCGGTGCGTCGACAACGATGCGGTCCCAGTACGGCGCTCCGCGGTAGAGACGTTCGAATTCGTACCAGATCTTGCCCAGCGTCACGAGCGCTTCGAGTCCAGGCAGCGCTGCGGTCAGCACCTGAAACAGGGAGTTGCGGGCGATGCGTCGTGTCAGCAGCGGCACCTTGAAGACGATTTCGAGGTATTCTTCGATCGCGGGCTTCAGCAGCAGATTCATCGCCGACAGGTTCGGTTCGATTTCGGCGGGGTCGTATTTCGGCGTGTAGCCGGAAAAGAGATAGCTGCCCTTCGGCGCCTCCGACATCTCCACCCAAAGCGTGCGTTTGCCGGACCGCGCCGATCGCAATGCGGCGCCGGCGGACATCAGGCTCTTGCCAACACCGCCCTTGCCGGTGAAAATCAGCAGACGATGATCGAACAGCGTACTCAGGTCGGCCTGGCTGGAGGGCATCAGCTTCGGACTCCGATCCCGGCTCAGCCTGACGAGGTCTGGCGGCAGAAGGCTTCGACGGTGTTCTGCATCAGGTGGGCGATGGTCATCGGCCCGACGCCGCCGGGTACCGGTGTAATCCAGGCCGCCCGACCCTGTGCCGCGTCGAAATCGACGTCGCCGACGAGGCTGCCGTCATCGAGACGGTTGATGCCGACATCGATGACGATCGCGCCCGGTTTGATCCAGTCGCCCTGAATCATGTTGGGGCGACCCGCCGCGGCAACGACGATGTCGGCTGCGCGCACCTGGTCCGGCAGATCGGGTGTCCGGGAGTGGCAGATCGTGACGGTGGCGTGTTCGGCGAGCAGCATCAGTGCGACAGGTTTGCCGACGATATTGGATCGGCCAACGACGACTGCGTGTTTGCCCGAAACCGATGTGCCGGTGTGGTGAATCAGGTCCATGCAGCCGGCGGGCGTGCAGGGGCGCAGTCCAGGGCGTCCGCGCAACAGCAGACCGAGATTGACCGGGTGGAAACCATCGACATCTTTTTCGGGCGCGATGGTATCGAGAAGGGCTTCTTCGTCGAGGCCGGCCGGCAGTGGCAACTGCAGCAGGATGCCATTGATTTCAGGATCTTCGTTGAGGCGCGTCAGTAGCGCGTGCAGCTCATCCTGCGACGTTGTCGCGGGCAGGTGATGATCGCGCACGTCGATACCGATCTGTCGGGCCGCTCGGGTCTTGCTGCGCACATAGACGGCGCTGGCCGGGTCATCTCCGACGAGAATCGTTGCCAGCGTGGGGGAAAGCTGCGCTTCGGCGACACGCTGCCGCAGGCGCTCTCGCAAGTCGGCGGCAAGCTGCTTGCCATCGATACGACGGGTCTGTACAGATTGTTCCATGATGATTGCTATTGTAACCGATCTTGTTGCGCGCTCCCTGTCAGCCACGGGAACGCGCCGGCGCGCACCTGTGCGTCAATCGCGCGCCACGCATCCGGTGTGCCAATCTCACCCCAGAAGCCGCGGTGGATGTCCGCGGCAATCGCGTGCTGATCCAGCCAGCCTGTGTAGCCGTCTCGAACGACGCAGCCGGATTCAGGCAGATCCAGCGCCAGTGCCCGGCTAAGGTAGTGGATGCCGGTGAACATGAAGGGATGCCCCGAACCGGCGCCGCGGTCGAGCAGGCCGGTGACGCGTCCGTCGCGTACCCAGACCGGCCCCAGCTCGAGCGCCTGCTCCGACTCGCGAACGACCATGATCGCTTCTGCTGGAGAAGGCGGTGAAAATGCATAGTCACAAACGACATCGCCATTGAAAATCCATGCGCCCTCGGGGGGCCAGTATCGGGCCGCCTGACGAATGCCGCCACCGGTGCCGAGCAGTTCGGTCTCGCGGCTGACGACGAGTTCGGCCGACAGGTGTAGCGCTTCACTGCTGAGTGCAGCTTCGATCTGATCCGCGAGGTGGTGTGCATTGACGATGATCCGCGTGAATCCCGATCGCTGCAGGTGCTCCAATGTCCAGTAAAGCAATGGCCGGCCGCCGACGTCGAGCAACGGCTTTGGGGTCTCTGCGGTCCACGGGCGCAGGCGCCTGCCTTCGCCAGCGGCCAGGATCATGACGGTGTCGGTCAGCGGCGGCATCCCGGATCAGAATGAGAAGCGCAGGCCGGCCGTCCAGCTGTCGTGTGTGAAATCGCGTCGCGTCGACTGGCCGAAGTCGTCGAGCCAGGTCTTTTGCCAGCCGCCGAAGATCGCGGTTTGCTGAATGCCCCAGTTTTCCTTCATCAACGTCGCGGCGCGCCGTTCCATCCAGTCCAGCGCCAGTTCCAGTTCGCCACCGGCGTGCCAGCCCGCGACGAAGTTTTGCACAGCCGGAGACCCCTGGCCGTTCTCCAGCAGCCCCCAGAAGTCGACGCCGACGTGACCGTGCAGTGTGACGGGCTGGTCCTCGAACCAGCGTGATCGCCAGGCGAGGCCTGCGCTTGAGGGCAGATAGACGAAGCGCGTGCTGGTTGACAGCCGCGTGATGCCCGAGGCGTCCGTGTTGACCGGGTGGCCGCGGTCGATGCCGAAGCCACCCGACAGGCGCACGCCCCAGTCACCGGCAAGCTGGATCGGCAGCCATTCCCAGGCGGCTTCGATCGGGAATGCGCCGCGTCGGCCATAGATGTCCCGGTAATGGACGGTACCGCCGTTCAGCGCCGTGCCAGACAGGTCTGGTTGCAACTGACGCAGCGTCAAGGACAGGGATTGCTGGTTGGATACGCCGGGACGGATCCAGTCGACGGCCTGTGCCGGGCCGGCCGACAGGGCCGCCGCGATGATCAGGATGGTGCCGGCGCGGCGCGCGCGCCGCAGCAGCGGAAGCGCGAGCAGTAACAGGCCAAGCGGTCCGGCGCCGCCGAGTGCGATTGCCAGCGGCGTGCCCGCCAGGAGGACGATCTGCGCCAGGTGGCGCGCACCGTCGTGTCGACTCAGCCAGGCTGCCGCGGGCGGACTGTGGTCGTAGTACCAGTGAATCAACGCCGTCCCGCCGGGAACCCGCGTCAGGAAACCGTCGCGAAAGAAGCGCCAGGCGTCGACCATCGGCGATCGGGCATCGCCCCAGGCCGCCGTCACGACGAAGCAGCGGTCGTCGATGCCGCCGATTTCGGCGAAGGTCTGGCCACTGATCGGTGTCGCCTGCTCCGACAGCGCGTG
>RFIY01000137.1 GCA_003695505.1 Candidatus Dadabacteria bacterium
GGCCCGGGAGGCGGGCAGCATTGCAGGACGTTGTGCCCGCACCGTTCTGTGTGGCGGTCAGCGCCTGTCCCCTCCCTGGACTCCGCGCAAGCCACCACCCCTGTCACCCCGGAATTCGTCGTAGACGGATATCCGGGGTCCATTCGCGGCACGGCCCGGCTCGTCGGTTGCGGTACTCGTTCGTCGGGGCGCTTCTCGCGGCTGGATCCCGGCTCGGGGCGACGAATGGGGTAATGAGGCCGGCGGGCTCGACGAGCGCCTAGATCGCCCGATCGTGGCCTTCCCAGTAGCGGGCGCGCAGCGCCTTTTTGTCAGGTTTCCCGACGGCTGTCAGTGGCAGCGCGTCGACGAATTCTACGGTCTTCGGCGTTTGCACCGAGCCTTTGGCGTCCTTGACCTGTTGTTGGATCTCGGCGGCAAGCTCATCGGACGGCTCGTGCCCGGGGCGTAATACGATCACGGCACGGACTTCTTCTCCCCACTTTTCGCTCGGCGTTCCGATCACGGCGACCTGCGCCACGGCCGGATGCGCCGCGATGATGTCTTCGACTTCTCGGGGATAGACGTTGAACCCACCGCTGACGATCATGTCCTTGGTACGGTCGACGATGTACAGGAAGCCATCGTCGTCAAAACGCCCGACGTCGCCCGTGTGTAGCCAGTCGCCCTTCAGGGTTTCGGCGGTCTGCTCCGGAAGGTTATGGTATCCGGCCATGACCAGTGGCCCACGGATACAAATTTCGCCGGCTTCGCCGTGTGGCACCGGATTCAGTTCGTCATCGAGCAGGGCGACCTTGATCCAGGGTGATGGTCGGCCGCAGGCGGACAGGCGTTCCGGTTTGTTGAGGTCGTGCTCCTTGCGGCGCATACTCGCGATCACCATCGGGGCTTCCGACTGACCGAAGAACTGGAAAAAGATGTGTCCCCACTGGCGGATGCCGTCGGCAAGCCGTGTTGGATTCATGGGCGCCGCGCCGTAGAAGAGGGTCTGCAGGCTCGACATGTCTGCGGTTTTTGCGCGCGGATGATCAAGCAGGACGTAGATCATCACCGGCACCAGCATCGTCGCGGTGATCTTGTGCTGTTCGACCATGTCGAAGAAGCCGTCGGGAGAAAACTTCTGCATGACGTAGATGCATCCACCGCGCTGCAGGGCTGGCACAAAGAATGCGGCGCCGGCGTGTGACAGCGGCGTCGCGATCAGGATCCGCAGCGGATCGGGCCACTCCCAGTCGGCCATTTGCGTCATCGTCATCCAGGCCGAGGCGCGGTAGGGTTGCAGCACGCCTTTGGGGCGGCCGGTCGTACCGCCGGTGTAGACGATCGAGCCGATATCGTCAGGCGCGACATCCGGTGGCGTCAGCGGCTGCGGTTCGAATCCGGCCGCGAGCGCGGTGTAGTCCTGCCCGGCCGTCGTCGGGCCAAAAGCGAGCAGGTGCTTCAGTGTCGGACAGCGCCGACGCAGTTCAGTCGCCAGTTCCTCGAATGCCGTGGGATCATAGACCAGCGCCTCAATGCCGGCATCGTCGATGATGTAGGCGTGGTCGTCAATCGATCCCAATGGGTGCAGTGTCGTGCCGCAGCAGCCGGAGATCTGCATCGCAGCAATGTTGTAGAGAACCTCGGGACGATTCGCGGAGATCACCGCAACACGCGAACCCTTGCCCAGTCCAACGCTGTGCAGCGCCTGCACGAAACGACTGGTCTGTTCGCGTACTTCACGGTAGCTCGCCACCGTGTCGCCCAGATGCAGGCAGGGCTCGTCGTTGTAGCGATTCAGCCCGTCGATGATCAGATGGGGCAGCAGTGGGAGGTCGGTCAACGGGTGGGGCGCAGCCATGGTCTCCAGGCCTTTCGGGCGAGCGAATAGCGTCGAAAGTGAAACACGTTCTATTTTAGGCGAGTCCCCCACCGGGTGCCGCATCGGAGTGAACAGTCGTTCAGCAGGCACAAAAAATGGGCCGCTTGCGGTCGATTGCGTGAAGCGAGGGGGATTGAATGCGGTGGGGAGGTGCTTGTTGCGCAATCGTGCAAGCGGCCCTGCGGTGGGGAGTGATTTCAGGATAACCTGAAGGAAGTTGCGTGTCAAGTCGGCGGGCTCTCGGCAAAAAGTGTTTGTCACGAGTCGCCCGTCCGCTCGCGCAGGGCTTATGAATACGTCGAAAAAATAGGGGTAACAATGTTTGTAAATAGTCGTGATGCGATTGCTGTTGCAACCGAATTGCGCGATGCAACGCGGCACCTGGCGTTCGGTGGCGACGTCGCGATGGTGTACCATCCCCTCGACTACGCCTGGCGGGTGCACCAGCAATGGCTGGAACGTTATGGTCAGGGACGCAAGCGTGTCCTGTTGATCGGCATGAATCCGGGGCCGTTCGGCATGGCGCAGACCGGCATTCCGTTTGGCGCGGTCAACCATGTGCGGGACTGGATGGGACTCGACGCACCGATCGACCAGCCGGGCGAGATGCACCCCAAACGGCCGATTACCGGTTGGGCGACGACCCGCATCGAGGTCAGCGGCGATCGCCTCTGGACCTGGGCCGCGGCGCGGTTCGGTACGGCCGAACGTTTCTTTGCGGAGTTTTTCGTGATCAACTACTGCCCCCTCTGTTTTCTGGGCGAGACCGGTCGCAATTTGACACCCGACAAACTGCCGGCGGCCGAGCGCGAGCCGCTGCAGGCGATCTGCGATGATGCACTGGGCGCGTTCGTGCGCGTCTATCAGCCGGAATGGGTGCTTGGCGTCGGCAAGTTCGCGGCAAATCGGATTCGCGCGGCGATCACGGACGACGTGAGAATCGGCACCGTGCTGCATCCCAGTCCCGCGAGCCCCGCGGCCAACCGCGGCTGGGCCGAAGCGGCCGAGCGGCAATTGCAGGAGCAGGGGGTGATCTGACAGGGGATCATCGCGGGACGGCCTCGAATTGCCAGTCATCCCAGCAGACCGACAGCGATGTGCCCAGGTCGTGCAGTCCGTTGATCAGTTCGGCGGACGTGTAGAGTTTGAACGGATTGAGGTGTGTCAGGCCGTCGGGGTTCGCGTCGTCGGGGTGATGGGTCCAGTTGGTGACATCAAGCAGTGTTGCCGCCGCCGGCTCGATCCGTCGCACGACGAATCGCCCGGTTGAGGCATTGCCTTCGACGAATTCCAGTTCGAGCGCGGTCCACGTTTCGACGGCAATCGGCTGATCGGTTGCGATAACTTCCCAGACGTTTTCCCATCGTCCGTCCGTATACGTCTGTCCGTGTGCGCCAAGCACGAGTTCGTGGCGGTCGGGATCCTGACGGATCAGATTCACGCTGATGCGAAACGGCCACGGGTCGTCGGTCCAGTTCGGATTGTTCCAGAGCTCGAACAGCGTCAGCCAGTCGAAGGTCACGTTGGCATCGCGCAGCTCGCTGAAGCCGTCGCCAAGGTAGAGGCGGATGCGCTGGCTGAACCGCGAAAACCCGAAGGTGTCATAGAGATTGGCCTGGACGCGCCCTTTTTGTCCGCCGACGTTGGGTTCGCGCAGTTCGAAGCAGATCGTGCGGTTTCCGCGTTGAACCGGATCGTCTGTCAGCCAGGCGCGCCGCTGCTGATCGGTGCCGCCCTGAAACTGAATCGTCACCCGCTGCGCGCCAGTCGCCGCCTCGAGATCCTGCGCCCAGTCGAACCCGGACTGGAGATCCGTTCCTGAAAGCACCAGCGATCCGCTGCGATCCAGCAGGGCGGTGTTCGGCTCGAACCCGCTTGCGATAACCGGGCCCGCGTCAACGCCAATGTCCTGAGATGCGGCGTCTAGTGTGTTGCAGCCGCAGCAGACCAGCAGCGCCAGTGTCAGCCCGCGCAAGCAGCGATCAGCTTGCGTAGCGTGCAAGTACACCTTCCAGTGCCTGTTCGACGGCGTCAAGCGGTGTGAATCCCATCGCGACCAGACGCGGCCGCTCGCCGCAGTCAGCGAGTAGTGTTGGAAAACTCTGGATGCCCAGGCCGCGTGCGTATTCGAAGTCGGCCAGCATCGCCCGCTCACTCTCCGGGGCGTGGACCGCCGCCATCAGTTCGTCCGGGTCGATGTCACATTCGTTGGCGACGGTTTCCCAGGTCGACTGTGCAGTCGGGTCCAGGCCCTCGGCGTAGAAGGCAATCTGCAGTCGGTCGAGCCATGCAAGCGCGCGATCCGGCGCAATCTGGCGGGCAGCGTGCCAGGCACGACTCGGCCTGGCGGTGTCATAGACGAACGCCGGGTGTCGCTCGAAGAAGTCGGTGCGCACGGGGCGGCCACTTCGTTCGCCGACCTGATGCCAGTGGTGCACGACCGCGGCGGCCATCTCTGGCGCCATGGCCTGTCGGGTAAACGGGCGCAGTCCGCCGGTAACGACGCGGACATCGTGCCGTTCGTCCAGAACTCGGACCACCGGGCCGAACGCGTAACACCACGAGCACATCGGGTCGGTGATATAGATCAGACGTGCCATGGGGACGTTCAGTCCGGCGTACGGACGCGCGTTTCGGATGTGGCTGTCAACATGGTGCCGATGCCCTCATCCGTGAACAGCTCCAGCAGCACCGCATTGGGCACGCGACCGTCCAGAATATGAACGCTGCCGACGCCGTCTTCGATGGCATCGATCGCGGACTGCAATTTGGGAATCATGCCGCCGGTCGCGCTGCCATCCGTGATCCAGCCGGCCGCGTCGTTGGCGGACGCACTCTGGATCAACTGTTCGCCGACGCGCACTCCCTCGACGTCGGTCAGCAGAATCAGTTTCTCGGCACGGAGCGCCCCGGCGATCGCCCCGGCGACGGCATCGGCGTTGATATTGAGGGTTTCGCCGTCGGACGAGCGGCCCACGGGTGCAATGACGGCGACGAATCCGGCACGTTCCACAGCTTCGATCACGGTCGGGTCGACCGCTTCGACCTCGCCGACCTTGCCCAGGTCGATCAGCTCTGGTGGTTGGCTGCCGCTGGTGCCCACCGAGATTCGTTTCCGCTTCGCCTCGATCAGTGCACCGTCCTTGCCCGACAGCCCGACACAGCGGCCTCCCGACGTCTGGATCAGGTTGACGATTTCTTTGTTGACGCGCCCGACCAGAACCATTTCGACGACGTCCATCGTGGCCTCATCCGTGACCCGGTGGCCCTGAACGAATTGCGACTCGATCTGAAGGCGATCCAGCAGCTCGCCGATCTGGGGGCCACCGCCGTGTACGATGACCGGATTGATGCCGACATGCTTGAGCAGCACGACGTCACGGGCAAAACTGGCCTTCAGTTCCGGATCGACCATGGCGTGCCCGCCATACTTGATGACGATCGTGCGTCCGGAAAACTTCTGAATGTACGGCAGGGCTTCGTGCAGGATTTCGGCGCGTCTGCGGGCCTGGTCACGGGCGGTGGTCATCCCGGATCCTCCGTCAGGGGGTAGTGGCAGGCGACCTGATGGTCATCGCCGGTCAGTACGGCATCTTCAGTATGACACCGATCCTGTGCGCGCGGGCAACGACCGGCAAAGGCGCAGCCACGCGGCGGATTGATCGGTGAGGGTGGCTCGCCGCCAAGGATGACACGACGGCGCCCACGCGCATCGATTTCGGGGACGGCTTCAACAAGTGCGCGCGTATATGGATGGCGCGAATGATCGAGGACGTCTTCCGGCGATCCCAGCTCGACGATCTTGCCCAGATACATGACCGCGATGCGGTCGGAGACCTGTTCCACGACGCGCAGGTCATGGCTGATAAACAACATGCTGAAACGATGCTCGGCACGAAGATCCGCCAGCAGATTGAGGATCTGTGCCTGCACGCTGACATCCAGTGCGGAAACTGCTTCGTCGGCGAGCAAGAGCTGTGGTTCCAGGACGAGCGCGCGCGCAATACCGATACGCTGGCGCTGTCCACCACTGAACTGGTGCGGGTATTTTCCCGCGTCGTCCGGATGCAGACCAACCTGTTCCAGGACGCGTGCGACAGTCGCCTGGCGTTCGTCCCGATCGCCGCGCTTCTGGACGATCAGAGGCTCTTCGATAATCCGGCCGATCCGCATCCGCGGGTTGAGGCTGCTCCACGGGTCCTGGAAAATCATCTGGGCTGCCGGCCGCAGCGGACGCAGACGGCGCTCGGGCAGATTGTGCCAGGGGTTGCCAGCCAGGTACACTTCCCCGGAAGTGATCGGTGCGAGGCGGACGATCGCGCGCGCCAGCGTTGATTTGCCGCAGCCGGACTCGCCAATCAGTCCCAGCGTTTCGCCGGGTGCGATGTCCAGAGAGACGCCGCGCACGGCGTGTACATGTCGGCGCGGCTGGCCAGGGCGTCGCCGCAACGGGAATTGCACCGTCAGGTTTCTGACCGCAAGAATCGGTTGCACGGGATCATTCATCTTGCTGGCTCCGCGCGCGGTCGGGGTGGACGCACCGCACCGTGTGTCCCGCGGCAAGATCACGAAGCGTGACCGGCTGTTCGCAGGCGGCGTCGGCGTATGGGCAGCGGGGTGCAAAACGGCAGCCCGACGGTCGTTGGTGCGGTGGCGGTACCGTGCCCGGGATCGTGTACAGACGGCGGCCCCGCTGGTGTCGGCGCGGCATACTGCGCAGCAGCCCCTGCGTGTACGGGTGCCCCGGTTGATCGAACACCTGCGCGAGTGTCCCCGACTCGACGATTTGCCCGGCGTACATGACATAGACCCGGTCGGCCAGTTCGGCGACGACGCCGAGGTCGTGGGTGATGAACAACATCGCCATACCGTGTTGCTGTTTCAGATCCGCGAGCAGTTCCAGAATCTGGGCTTCGACGGTGACGTCGAGCGCCGTCGTCGGTTCGTCTGCGATCAGCAGCCGCGGTCGGCAGATCGTTGCGATGGCGATCATGACACGTTGGCGCATCCCTCCGGACAGCTCATGCGGATAGCGCTCGAGCATACGGTCCGGCTGCGGGATTCCGACGCGCGCCAGCGCCTCGATTGCCTGCCGTCGCGCGTCCGTGCGATTTGCCAAACCGTGAATCAGCAGTGGCTCCATCAACTGTGTGCCCACGCGGATGACGGGATTCAGGCTCGTCATAGGTTCCTGGAAGATCATGCCAATGTCACGGCCGCGGATTGCGCACCAGCGCTGTTCGTCCCATTTCAGAACGTCCTCGCCATCGAAATGCAAGCGCCCGTTCGGGTGGGCGTCGCGGCCGGACGGCATCAGCCCCATCGCGCTGAGCGCGAACGCCGATTTGCCGCACCCCGATTCCCCGACCAGGCAAACCGTTTCGCCTTCGTCGATGTGAAGATCCACGCCGTCGACGGCGCGGACCGGTTCGCCCTGTGTGGGGAATACGCTGACAAGCTGTTCTGCTTCGAGTAATGCCATCAGAGCGTTCGTCCGGATAGTCTTGGGTCGAGCCGATCCTGGAGCCATTCACCGAGCAGGTTCAGGCACAGCACGGTGATCAGGATCAATGCTCCCGGGAACAGGCTGATCCACCATGCAAA
>RFIY01000138.1 GCA_003695505.1 Candidatus Dadabacteria bacterium
GGCCCGGCTGCCGTCGCCGTTGTAGATGTCCATGCGGATATCGGCTTCCGGCGTGGACGCAGGAGCGCAAACGAGGAGCTGGTCGCAGCCGATGCCATAGTGGCGATCGGCGACGAAACGCGCAAATGCCGCAATGTCTTCGGGCCAATCTTCGGCGGCGACGATGACGAAATCATTGCCGAGTCCGTGAAGCTTCGCAAAGGCAAGGGGCGCGAACGCGGTCATGACGCAGCCTCGAGTTCGGCAAAACAGTCGCGGCCAAGGATCATGTCCAGAGATTCCCTTTCGCGGATCAGCCAGCAGCGGTCGCCGTGGACCAGAACTTCGGCCGGGCGTGGTCGTGTGTTGTAATTGCTGGCCATCGACGAGCCATAGGCGCCTGCGCCGGCAAGTGCATAGCGGGACGCGGGCGGTAAGGTTGCATCTTCGACGAGCACGTCGGACGACTCACAGATTGGGCCGACCAGCGAGACCCGGCGCGGTGCATCGCTGCCGATGTCGACCGGGAAGGGTTCGTGCCAGGCGCCGTATATCGAAGGTCGCATCAGATCGTTCATGGCCGCGTCGCAGACGATCAGCTCATCGCCACGTCCGTTGTGCTTGCGGTAAAGCGCCGAGGTGACGAGTACGCCGGCGTTACCGACCAGGTAGCGGCCCGGTTCGAACTGAACCTGCCACGGTTGCCGGTCGAGCAGCGGCTGCAGGCGTCGCGCAAGTTCGACAAGATCGAGTTCCTGATCGTTTTGCCGGTAACGAATGCCAAAACCGCCGCCGAGGTCGATAACTTCGAGTTCGATGCCGGCACGGGCCAGATCCGCGGCGAAGGCGACGACGCGCTCGGCCGCGGCGACGAGCGGATCCACCTGGAGCAACTGGCTGCCGATGTGGCAGGCGACGCCCGCCGCGCGCAGCCACGGATCCCCGTCGATCGCGGCGTACAGGTCACCAGCCAGCTCGATCGGCACGCCAAATTTTGCAGCGGCGTTGCCGGTCGCGATCTTGGGGTGTGTGCCCGGGTCGATGTCGGGATTGATGCGCACGGCAACCGGCACGATGGTGTCATTGGCTTCAGCGAGGCGGCGCAACAGCGCAAGCTCCGCGGCGCTCTCGACATGGATTGCCTGAATGCCAGACGTGATCGCATCCTGAAGTTCGTCGGCACGCTTGCCAACACCCGAGAACACGGTCGTGGCGGCGGTGCCTGTCGCCCGTTGTACACGTGCGAGTTCTCCGCCGCTGACGATGTCGAAGCCAACGTCGAGCTGTCCAAGCAGGCGCAGCAGGGCGAGATTGTCGTTTGCCTTGACGGCGTAGCGCAGCGCGATCGGCCTGGCCCAGTCTGAAAACGCGGCACGCAGTCCGCCAACGCGGCCAACGATGTGGCTCCAGCTATACACATACAGGGGTGTGCCGAACCGGTCCGCCAGTTCGGACAGGGGGAGCTGCTCGCAATAGAGCGCCGCGTCGTGCCGGGCAAATCCGTCCGGCAGCCAGGGATCTCGCCAGGGCTGATTCATTCCGACATTGTACGCCGCAGTCGCGAGCGGCGCTGTTGACAACAGGGGGCAGGCGGCGTGTACGATGAGAACAGGCGGCCCTCGACCGGGGGCCGTATTCCCGGAAAGGACCCACTTCTTGACCGTTTCGAGGACCCCAGACCGTGCCGATGGCGAGCTCGTCACCGTCGGCATCGTCGAGCAGGGCCGCCCCCGGCTGATCCCGGCGCGCCGGGATGCGGATGGCCATCTCTGGCGCGAAGATCGCCGCCGCCGGCAGGTTGCCCCCGATGCCATTGCAGTCGTGTTGCCCGGACGACTGAGTGATGATGCCCTGGATGCGGCGCGACACGCTGTCAGCGAACCGTCGGTCGCGGCGTTGGCGGCGCGTCTGCGGGAGGTGGCCGGCGACGGAACCTTCACGGTGCAGGAGGCGGTTGCGGCCGAGCAAGCGACAGGTACGGCGGCGCTCGAAGTGTGGCTGATGCTGTGGGAGCATCCGGAATGGTTCGCCAGGGCTGGTCGTACGTCGTTTCGTGTGCGCAGCGAGCGTGAGCGTGCCGCTGAGCGGGAGCGGATCGCCCGTCGCCAGGCCGAAGAGTCCCGCCTGCACGACGCGGAGCAGGCGCTGCGGCGCCTTCGCGCCGGCGAAGATTCGCTTGAGACCGTACTGGGGCAGCAAACGGATATCCATGAAGTCGCCGAGACATTGCTTGATCCAGGGTATGAAAGCACACTGAGCGAGTCGCTCCGCAAGCGCATCGGACAGCTGCTCGAGCAGCAATACCAGCACGATGGCGCGGCCTGGCCGTTCGGGCATTATCTGGCCACGGCACTTGGGCATCGCGATCCGTGGCTTGTCGGCAATCCGCTACTGAACCGTCACCGTCGCTGGCTCGAACAGGCAGGGCAGGAACCTCTTCCCGAATTTTCCGGCGATCCGATCGAGCCGTGGACAGAACTCGTCGCCGTTGACGACGGTGGAACGACCGAGCGTGACGATGCCATCGGGTTTGCCACGATCGATGGTCAGACGATCATCGAAGTCGCGGTGGCATGGCTGGCCGAGACGATTCCAGAACACTGGGACGAGGCACTTGCGGCGATCGCGACAACGATCTATCTGCCAACACAGGATGTGCCGCTGCTTCCACCTGGTGCGGGCGCGCAGCGCCACAGCCTATCGCCCGACGAGGCGCGCCCGGCGTTGCTGTTGCGCTGGAAGATCAGCGACCGTGGCCAGGCCAGCCTGCTCCATGCGGAAGTTGGCCATCTTCGCCTGGCCAGAACCTGTGATTACGAGGGAGCAGCCGATGTTTTCGGATCCACCTGGCCGCAGGCGGAACAGGTCGCGGGACTGCTGCTCGATCGCCGCAGCGAGCAGGGCGCCGGTGACGTCGAGATTGCCGATGTGATGGTCGAGGTTCGGGATGGGCATCCCGTCGCGTTGCGCCGGGTGGAGCCGTGGACGGGCGCGCGCCATGTCGTGCGCGAACTGATGATCCTGACCAATACGACGATTGCCGAGCGACTGGCCGCCCGGCGGCTGCCAGCGCCATTTCGCGGCCTCGAACGGA
>RFIY01000139.1 GCA_003695505.1 Candidatus Dadabacteria bacterium
AGCGTCGTCTTCACCCATGACGTGATGTCGCTACCAAAGGTGTCCGTAATCGTCGTCTTTGTCAGGGTTGACAGATTCTGTTCACTGTATTCGAAGAAGTACAACCAGATTTCTTCGATGATCCAGTCATCCAGCATCATTGCGAAATCTTCGACACCGATGGTCTGCGCAGCAGTCAGATACGTTGCGTAGCTGGCATCCAGAAGCGTGTGTGGCTCGAGCAAAAAGATATCGGCGTTTTCCACGCCGCCCGAAATATCGACACCCAAAGCTTCTGCACCGTTGGTACCGCTATTGATCGAATCCTGGATACCGGAGACGAACCACGCCTGCTGCTTCCCAACGAAACGCCTCGTTTCGGTGACTGTAGTCACTTTTTCGACTACGGTCGATTCCGTCGCCCCATTGGCGCAGGCATTGTTGCTGAACGAAGCCGAAAATGTATCACGAGACTGCAATGTTCCGTCAAAATCGACGTACTTGCTTGTGGTCGACTCGGTTTCTTTGACCCCCGTCACCTTAAGCTCGGTCGTGAAACCGGACGTAAACGTACCAACTGCAGTTTCGAACGCCTGCTTCTCGTTATCATTACAGCCGGCGGCAAACGCCAGCGGCAGGACGAGCATCGACAGGATGCGTTTATGTTTCATGTTGTTTCCTCCTCGAACCAGCCCCGCTGTGGGCGACTGGAACATTGGCTGCCGTCGGTGCAGCCAGTTGCTAAACCAGTGCGTACACACCGCCATCCGGTATGCACGCAACGTTGGAATGTACTGTTTCCTCCAGCGGACACACTAGCACAGGGTGTCAAGGATGTCAAAACCCTGCTCCGTACTGTAAACCGCCTGTTTCAGATGTATCCGGCGGTGGCGACGGCACACGCGATCAACGCTGCCGTACAATGATCACCTGTATCCCTGTCTGCAATCTCGAACCTGATTTTCGGAGGCCTGCACGCAATGGCGTCCCCGACCAGTCAACTGCATCAGATTCTTCGCCAGCGCATCATGGTCATCGACGGCGCCATGGGTACGATGATCCAGCACGTCGGACTGACGGAGGCGGACTACCGCGGTGCGCGATTCGCGGACTGGCCGTCGGACCTGAAGGGCAACAACGACCTGCTCAGCCTGACACAGCCGGACGTGATCCGCAGCATTCACGACCAGTATCTCGCCGCCGGTGCGGACTTTGTCGAAACGAACACGTTCAATTCGACATCGATCGCGCAAGCCGACTACGGCATGAGCGACCTGGCCTATGAGCTGAATGTTGCCGGGGCCCGCCTCGCACGCGAAGCGACCACGGCCTGGAGCAGCAAGACCCCCGATCAGCCGCGATTCGTGATCGGCGTGCTCGGACCGACGAATCGGACCGCGTCCATCTCGCCGGATGTCAATGACCCGGGCTACCGCGCGGTCACCTTTGCCGATCTGGTTGATGCCTACAGCGACGCCGCGCGTGGGCTGCTCGATGGCGGCGCGGACCTGCTGATGATCGAGACCGTATTCGATACGCTCAACTGCAAGGCCGCGATCTATGCGGCGCGGCAGGTGCTCCGCGAACGAAGGCTGGATGTACCGCTGATGGTCTCCGGCACGATCACCGATGCATCTGGCCGGACGCTGTCAGGCCAGACCACCGAGGCGTTCGAGATTTCGGTGTCTCACGGTGACCTGTTTTCGATTGGTCTGAACTGTGCACTGGGCCCGAAGCAATTGCGTCCGTACGTCGAGACGCTGGCCGGTCGCGCCGAATCTTACGTCAGCGCCCACCCGAACGCTGGCCTGCCCGACGAGTTCGGGGAATACACCGAAGGCCCGGACGAGGTGGCGGACACGCTTGCCGAGTTCGCTGACGCGGGATTTTTGAACATCGTTGGCGGTTGCTGCGGCACGACGCCGGACCATATCGCCGCGATCGCGGACCGCATGCGGTCGAAGGCGCCGCGCACGCCGCAACCGCACCGCCCCATCCTGCGGCTGTCGGGCCTTGAACCGCTCGAAGTCACGGAACAGACGAACTTCGTCAACATCGGCGAACGCACCAACGTCGCGGGCTCGCGCAAGTTCCGCGAGCTGATCCTGAATGGCGATTTCGAGGCTGCGGTGGCGATTGCCGCCCAGCAGGTCGAGAACGGCGCGCAGATCATCGACATCAACTTCGATGACGGCATGATCGATGGCGTAGAGGCGATGGTCCGCTTCCTGAACCTGATCGCGGCCGAGCCAGATATCGCGCGCGTCCCGTTCATGATCGACTCCTCGAAATGGAGCGTGATCGAAGCCGGCCTGCGCTGCATCCAGGGCAAGGCCGTCGTCAATTCGATCAGCCTGAAAGAAGGCGAAGCGGTCTTTCTGGAACAGGCGCGCAAGATTCGCGAGTATGGCGCCGCCGTGGTGGTGATGGCATTCGATGAAGATGGCCAGGCCGACACGACGGAGCGCAAGTTTGCGATCTGCGAGCGCGCCTATCGCCTGCTGACCGAGGAGGCAGGATTCCCGCCCGAGGACATCATTTTCGATCCGAACGTGCTGACCGTCGCGACCGGCATGCCCGAGCACGACAACTACGGCGTCGCGTTCATCGAAGCGACACGGCTGATTCGCGAGAAGCTGCCGCACGCCCACGTCAGCGGCGGGATTTCCAATGTGTCCTTTTCGTTTCAGGGGAACAATGTCGTTCGGCGCGCGATGCATGCGGTATTCCTGTATCACGCGATTCGGGCAGGCCTGACGATGGGGATCGTCAATGCCGGTCAGATCGATGTCTATGACGAAATCGACCCCACCCTGCGCGAACTCTGTGAAGACGTGATTCTCAATCGCCGTCCCGATGCGACCGAACGGCTGATCGCCTATGCGGAGACGGCGAAGGCAACCGACAAGACGGTGAAACAGGCCGCCGAATGGCGAAACGCGCCTGTCGAGGAGCGTCTGAAGCATGCGCTGATCAAGGGGATCACCGAGTTCATCGACGCCGACACAGAGGAAGCGCGCCAGAAGTATGCCGAGCCGCTGGACGTGATCGAAGGCCCACTGATGGACGGCATGAACGTCGTCGGCGATCTGTTCGGCGCTGGCAAGATGTTCCTGCCGCAGGTGGTCAAGAGCGCTCGCGTCATGAAAAAGGCCGTGGCGTACCTGCTGCCATACATCGAGGCCGGGAAGCAG
>RFIY01000140.1 GCA_003695505.1 Candidatus Dadabacteria bacterium
AGCATATGCGTTCGAAGGTGACCTGTTGCAGGGGGGATATCACGACCCAGGCCGTGGATGCCATTGTCAATGCCGCAAACCGCAGCCTGCTTGGCGGCGGCGGTGTCGATGGAGCGATTCACCGTGCGGCCGGCCCTGAGTTGCTCGAATATTGCCGGACACTGGGCGGCTGCGAAACCGGCCATTGCAAAATCAGCCCAGGCTTTCGTCTACCGGCGAAGTATGTGATTCATGCAGTGGGCCCCGTCTGGCGCGGCGGCAGCAGTGGAGAGCCGGAATTGCTGGCGAACTGTTTTCGTGAGGCGCTCGATCTGTCCGCAGAGTATGATTGCCGCACGATCGCCTTTCCGGCCATCAGTTGCGGCGTCTATGGCTATCCGATCGATCTGGCGGCGCCGCTCGCGATGCGTACGGTGTGTGAATGGCTCAACACACATCCTGATGTGCTGGATGAGGTGCGCTTTGTTCTTTTTGAGCAACAGATCCTGCAGGCTTTCGAAACAGCACGTCGCGCGGTATAACAGAAGTCCCTGACAGCACAGGTTTTCTGGGAGGAGGGCCGTATACCTTTACAGTTCTACAGCCCGGGGCACAGGTTTGCTGCTGAAGCACCAGGATTCGCGACTGAAGACCGGACATCAGGGAAAGATCACGGGATTTGGTGTGCGCGGATCGAAACCGGTACCCAGTTGGCCGAAGGCATTGTCTCCCCAGCACCAGAGTGATGTGTCCTGGCGCAGCGCACAGGTATGTTCGTAACCAGCTTCCACGTCGCCCCAGTCGTTTGCTGGGCCGACACGGACGGGCGACTCTCGCCTGGTTTTGTCTTCCAGTCCGAGTTGCCCTTCGTCGTTGCGCCCCCAGCACCAGAGGGCACCATCGGACTTGCGCGCGCAAGTGTGGTCGGATCCGGCGGTAATGTGCGCCCAGTCGGTGTCAGTGCCGACACGCGTGGGCGCATTTTGATCGGAGGTGTCACCGGTTCCGAGCTGTCCGTCACCGTTGAAGCCCCAGCACCAGAGGCTGCCATCGGTCTTGCTGGCGCACGTATGGTTTGAGCCTGTGTCGAGACCGGACCAGTCGTTCATAAGACCCACACGGGTCGGTGTATCGCGAGAAGTCGTGTCGCTGACGCCGAGCTGCCCATTGCTGTTATAGCCCCAGCACCAGAGGCTGCCATCGTTCTTGAGTGCACAAGTGTGGTTTTGTCCTGTGTGAACACTTTTCCACGCGAGCTCCGTCCCGATCTGGGTTGGCACATCGCGGTTATTCGTATCGCCGAGACCAAGCTGACCATCCGAGTTGTTGCCCCAGCACCAGAGGCTATCGTTGGTTTTGCGTGCGCAGGTGTGTGTATCAAACGTTGTGACCTGCAGCCAGTCGTTGTCGCTGCCGACCTGCGTGGGGATGGCAGCTTCGCCCACAGTTCCCAAGCCCAGTTCTCCGTAGTCGTCGTATCCCCAGCACCAGAGCGTCCCATCGGCGCGTACGGCGCAACTATGGCTTGCGCCGGAGGCCATGTCCAGCCAGCTTGCCGCCGCCGTTACCAGAGTCGGGCTCGGGCGGTGTTCGGTATCGCCAAGACCGAGTTCATGGGAGTCGTTGCGCCCCCAGCACCAGAGCTGTCCGCTTGTTGCGATTGCGCAGGTTCGGTCACCGCCCGGGCGTAGCCGACTCCACGAAACGTTGTCATTGGTGAGCGTTGGTGCAAGACGACGGGACTGGTCGCCCAGACCAAGTTGTCCAAAGCTGTTGAGTCCCCAACACCACAGGCTGCCGTTACGTCGCTTGGCGCAGACGAACTGATTCCGCGTCGACACCGTACTCCAGTCGCTGTCCGTGCCGACCTGGGTCGGAGTGTTGCGCAGCTTATTGTCCGGCTGGCCAAGCTCTCCGCTGTAGTTGCCGCCCCAGCACCAGAGCGTGCCGGGTTCCTGGATGGCGCACGTATGATTGTTGCCCGCGGCTACCGCGGTCCAGGTTGCAAGGCTGCCAACCTGTTGCGGCGACAGGCGGTTGGTGTTGTCGCCGGTGCCGAGCTGGCCGCTGCCGTTGTATCCCCAGCACCAGAGGGTGCCGGATTCGCGAATGCCGCAGGTGTGGCTGTTGCCGGCGGCGACGGTGATCCAGTCGGTTGCGTTGCTGACCTGGGTGGGAACAGTTCGGCTGGCGGTGTCGCCGAGTCCAAGCCGTCCAGATGAGTTCAGCCCCCAGCACCAGAGCGTGCCATCGGACCGGATTGCGCATGTATGTCCTTCGCCCCCGCTCAGCAAACGCCAGGTATCTGTGGTGACAGGTGTCGGCAGGTTGCGGTTCGTAGTATCGCCAAGACCAAGCTGGCCTGTTGTGTTTTTTCCCCAGCAGGAAAGGCGGCCGTTGACCGTCAAGGCACAGCTATGGTCGTTGCCAGCAGCGACTTGCCCCCATGATACCGATGGGCTGACCTGAGTCGGGGCGTAGCGTATGCTGTTGTCGCCCAGGCCCAGCTGGCCGTAATAATTTGATCCCCAGCACCATAACGTGTTATCCGCTTGCGTGGCGCATGTATGGTGGCCTCCGGCCGCGATGTACCGCCAGGTGTCGGCCGTGCCGACCTGGGTCGGGCTGTCGCGATCGGATGTTGTGCCCAGACCGAGATAGCTGCTGCGCCCCCAACACCAGAGCGTACCATCGGACTGGATCGCGCAGGCGTGGTCCCTGCCCGCGGCGATCGAAGATACCGCAAAGCTGCTCGTGGTCGCGATCGTGAACGGATGGAGGACCGGTGTCGCGTCAAGGTTCCCGGCCGCATCGAACGCGCGGACGGCGAATGTCCGGCCCCCGGTGGTCAGGTTTGCATAGCTCATCGGCGAGCTGCATGCGCTGTAGGCATAAGGTGCATCGCCAAGCGCGCATTCGAAGCCGTTTGCATCGGCGGCGGAAAACGAGAAGGTCACCGATGTTGCAAAGGTGAAGGATAGCGGTGCGCTGTCCAGAACCGTCTGTGGCGCAATGGTGTCGATGGTCCAGGTATGACTGGCCGGCGAGGGGTCTACGGCACCATCCGCGGCGACGGCGCGGACCGCGAACGTATGTGCGCCGTCGGCCAGACCGGCGTACACCTTCGGTGAGGTGCAACTTGTCCAGTCGGCGCCGTCGAGGCGACACTCGAAGCTGACGTCGGCGGGTTCGCCCTGAAAGGCAAACGTAGCCATGGACGAGTTTGTCAGGCTGGCCGGTGTGCTGGCCAGGGTGGTCTCCGGTGGCGTCGCAGGAGAGGGAGGTGATACCTCAGGATCATCACCTTCGGTAGTGGTCGTGTCCGTGACGGTTGCCAATGCCTCAGATGATGATCCTTTTTTATCGCCTTTGCAACCGGTCAGAACGAGCAGGCTGCCCAGGATGCATATCATCAGCAGAGAAAGACCATGTTTCAACGAAGCAGCCCAATACCGCGGCAACAAAGCGATGCGCATCATGCCCGCTCCCTCCTGCATACCCCTTTGTGTCCGATTGATTTTGACACGTCGGTTTGGTTGTGTCAAGCATGAGTGGCAAGTGGATATGGGCGGCTGCTGACGTAGGTGTGAGGCGCATCTTCGGGCACCTGCCGTTTGGTTACGTCGCTCCCCGGTACACATCAGGCCCCAGATCGTACAGATCATTCCGTGTGGCCGATGGTATACGATGGAAGATTCGTCAGCCATTGCCGATGGGGCGGTATACCGCAAAGGCTGCTGGTAGTGATCTGGGCGCTGAGAGGACTCAGCGCAACGCTTCTCCACCGGTTTCGACCGGGTGTCCTGCAGCCTGCCAGCCCGGAACAGGCTGCATCGTTTCGGGATCCCGGCCGCCGCCAAAGCCGCCGCTGCAATTGACGACGGTCTGGTAACCGGCCTGCTCGAGCCATTCCGCTGCTTTGGCTGAACGCCCACCGGCCTGACAGCCGACGACAATGGGGGTGTCCAGCTTCAGATGCCGCCGGGCAATGTCGAGGAACTCCGGGTTCGGCGCCATACCCGCCGGTGTACGCAGGAAGGCCGGAATACAGACCGAACCAGCAGGATGTCCGGCCTGGAATTCAGCTTCGGTACGCACGTCGAGATAGACGTATCCTTCATCTTCGACAAGATGTAGTGCTTCGTCGGGGGTCACATGCTGCATTGGGTTCTGAGTCCTGTTTCTGCGTTTGTGATCAGCGAATCGGTCGGCAACGTGCCGAGATTGTTGTCATGATGTTCAACCACCACAGATTCCGCAACGTTGCGACAGGCTTGCCGTTGCAAAGCAGGGCGCAACTGATGGCGCGATCAGGATCGGCCCAGGTGACGATGCTCGTAAAGCCGAGGTGCCCGAATGCATTGGGTGTGTTGAAGCCATATAGTCCAAAACTCGATGAACCAAGCATGAAGCCAAGGCTGTAACGTATCGGCATCATCAGGATCTGGTCGATTTCGCCCCAGGTCTGCTCGGCTGTTGCACGATGTATCGTGCGGGGGTCCAGAACCTGAGTGCCGTTCCATTCGCCTTCATTGCGCAACATTTCGAAAAAACGGCAGGTCTGTTCGGCGGTCGAGACGATATTGGCGGAGGGAATGATGCCACGCAGAAAACGTGGATCATTGGATGCTTCGATCGCAGCCTCGAAGGGCATGCCAAAGGCGCGTTCGAACAGCAACGACAATGGGAAGCGGGGCGGGGGGCCGGTCAGAATGTTTGGCGCAACATCGGGAATGCGTGGTTCGTCGATACCGTAATTGAAGGTGTCCAGGCCGAGCGGCTGACAGAAGGCTTCGTCGAGAATTTCACGAATGCTGCGTCCGGTCACGCGGCGGCAGATCTCGGCAAACAGGAATCCGCCGGTGATCGAATGGTATTCCAGACGGCGGCCAGGAGCGGCGGTCGGTCGTGCTTCACAGAGCAGACGAATGATCTCGTCGGGTTCGTCGAGCAGATCGAGATCCATGGCCACATCGGACAGGTAGGGCAGCCCTGCCTTGTGGTGCAGCACATGGCGAATGGTGATGCCGTCTTTGCCGTGCTGGGCAAATTCGGGAATGTAGTCTGCGATGCGGTCGCCGACATGCAGATAGCCGCGTTCATCCAGCCAGTGCATGACCATCGCCGTGATCGCCTTGGACGCCGAAAACAGGTTGAACAGTGATTCGGGCTGGGCCAGGCGGCGGTCAGGCGCGGGAAGATGGCCTGGAGCCACGCCATGCGTGTGGCCGATGGACCGATGCAGCACGATTTGCCCATGGCGGCGCAGGCAAATGGCAATCGCTGGCTGGATCCCAGACCGGTACAGGCGCTCGACAGCCCACCAGATCGTGCGGATGTCGGATGCCGTCAGGTCAGCGTCTTGCGGATCGACTTCATCATCGGCGATGGTCGTGACTTCTTCGACGGGGAACGGATCGATCAGGTTCTGGCGAAACCAGTGGCGCATCGCGGGCATCCTTTCTGGCGAAAAATGGCGGTAAAACCGCCTGCTCACAGTGTCGCATATGCGCAGGAATGCGGGTGCTTGACAATGTGAACATTTGTACACTATACTGGCCATGATCCGAATCGCAGGCAACAGGAGCGATGGTTTATGGCTTATTCACCTCCCGGACAGATGCGCGAGCGCGTGTACCGCTTTTTCCGCGAGCGGGCGCTCGATGGTGAGCCGCCAACCGTCCGCGAAGTGCAGGAGGCCTTTGGGTTTCGCTCGGTGAACGCGGCACGGCGCCATCTGGAAGCGCTGGTGGCCGACGGACGTCTGGACAAGCGGCCGGGTCGGGCGCGTGGATACCGGCTGACCGGCCTGGTGCCACCGGCGCAACAGGTGCCGGTGCTGGGGCGGGTACAGGCTGGCGCGCTGACCACTGCGGTCGAGGATCTCGATGGCTACGTGCCAGTCGAGGCGGGTGTCGCAGAAGAATGCTTTGCGTTGCGGGTGCAGGGGGAGAGCATGCGCGACGCAGGGATTCTTCCCGGTGACCTGGTGATCGTGAGGCGGCAGGATACGGCGAATGATGGCGATATCGTTGTGGCGCTGGTGGGAGATGAGGCAACAGTCAAACGGTTGCGGCGGCGGCAGGGGCGCGTCGAACTGCACCCGGAGAATCCCGACTTTGAACCGATTGTTGTCGAGGACCACGGCGAATTCGTCGGCATACTGGGCAAGGTGATCGAAGTACGGCGGAGGCTGGTGTGACGGTTCAGGCAGGAAAGGAGGGCGCGATGACATCCCGGCATGAAGTTGGTCGAATCGATGAGTCACGGTTGCCGGGCGCAAGAGCGGCGCGTATTGCACAGTTGCGGCAGACCGTTGCAGCCGTACCTCTGGCAAATCGGAAATCCGCGGCAGAAGTAGCTTCGTGGACGCATCTGCAGGGGCGACTGGTCGAACTGACCTCAGCGACTGGTCGGGGCCAGTTGACGGCCGCCGCGTTTATCGTACTGCAGGCGCAATTGCGCGGAGAGCCTGTTTGCTGGATCAGCACAACCCGCGATACCTGGTTTGCGCCCGACCTGGCCGAATGGGGCATCGACCTGGCTGCGCTGCCGACATTGTTTGTGGATGATGGCACGGCTGCAGGACGGGCTGCCGACCTTGCGGTACGGGACGGTGGCTTCGGCCTGGTTGTCCTCGATCTGACCGCCGGCGGCTACCTTGCGCAGGCTCGTCTGCAACGTCTGTCTCGCCAGGCGCGGCAGCATCAGGCCGTGGTGCTTTGCCTGACCCGGCAACGACAGGAGCAACCGGTGTGTCACAGCGGTGTCAGTCTGCGCCTGCAAACACAGTCGCGTCCACTGAGCGCCCTGCGCTGGCAGTGCCGCCTCGAAGTGAAATACGACCGCTTCGGCGTTGCAGGGCGCTCGAGAATCCTTCTGTGCCGACCGCAGGAAGCAGCGAGTGATGCCGTCTGACACAGCCTCAGCCATGACGGAGACCTCAGGTTTCCCCCATCTGGCCGCAGTAGCCTTTCGGCGGCTTCCGTTGCAATTGCTCTTGCGTGACCTTGGCGGAAGCATGCGGCAACCTGTGGCACTACTGGATCAGGCCGGACCACATGGTCTGGTGGTGGATATGACGCCTGCGGCCGTTCGTCAGGGCGTTCGTCCCGGTATGACTGCTATGCAGGCGCAACTGCAGTGCGCTGCCTTGCGACTGGGAGCAGTCGCTGGAGACATGGTTGCTTCAGCCGCGCAGGAACTCCAGCAGTTTCTCTTGCGTTACAGTCCCGTCGCCGAGGTAGCGCGGGACTGGCCGGAAATCTGCTGGCTGGATGCGACAGGCCTCGGAGAGGTGCAGGCGTCACTGCGCACCTGGGCCGAGCAGATCCAGCAGGATCTGTGGCGTGAATATCGGCTGCAAGTCTCCATCGTGGTGGGGGGGACGCGACTGGGAACGGCCGTGCTGGCGCTCGGGCGCCGTGTCGTGGTCGTGCTGGATCATCTGGAACAGGAGCAGCGGGCCATGGCGCAGGCTCCCTTGAATGTGCTGGTACGTTCGACGGATGATCTGCAACTGTTTGACCGTCTGGGGTTGCGTCGGCTGGAGGATCTCGCAGGATTGCGAGAAGTCGATGTGGTGAGCCGCTTTTCTTCAGGGACGGTACGGCTCTGGCGGATGATGCGTCTGGGGTTGGAGCCAGATCGGGATCAGATTCGCATCCCCGTGCCCGCTGAGGCAACGCTGACCTTTCCCGATCCCGTTGCAGAGCACGAGGCGCTCCTGTTTGCCGCTCGTCGTTTGCTGCAGCCGCTGTTGAAACGACTCGAAGAACGGATGGAAGTCGTCGAGCAGATCGAATATGTATGCGAGCTGGAGGATGCAGCGGCACAACAGGGGGTACTTGCTCCGGCAAACCCAGGGCGCGACGAACGCCTGCTGTTGGACTTGCTGCGTGTGCACTGGCAGTCTCAGGAGTGGCATGCACCAGTCAGCGCACTGCGGTTGAGTTTGCGCGGGGTACGCGAAACGGGACGGCAACAGGCGCTGTATACGGCGAATGCCGGACGTGATGGGCGCAAGACGGAACAGGCGCTGGATCGGCTTCGCGCCGCTTTTGGGCAGGACGCCCTGATGGTGGCAGAATTACGCGCGGCACACTTGCCGGAAGGGCGCGTCGTCTGGCGACCGTTGCAACGGCTTGCGCCGGCGCGGCCACGCCAGACGGCTGTTGCGCCGCTGGTGCGACGTCTCTATCAGCGACCGCGGCAGCAGGCCGGAGAAACGGATCGGCGCTGGTGGCAGTGGGGTCGTGTGCTGCTGGCAGGGGGGTGGTGGCACCGCTGGGTGCGACGACGCTACTACTTCGAGGGTAATGGTCGTGTTCTGCGCTGGATGTATGAAGATCTGATGCGTGGAGGCCGGTATGAACAGGGACGCATCGAATAGCGTGCCACAACATTCGGGCAGCTATGTCCCGCTCTGGTGCCAGAGCGGGTTTTCTTTTCTCGAAGGCGCCAGTCATCCAGAGGAACTGGTTGCCGCGGCGGCAGAATTTGAGTTGCCCGCGCTGGCGCTGACGGATCGGCATGGGGTTTATGGTCTGATCCGGGCCTGGCGAGCGGCGCGTGAAAGAGGGCTTCGTCTGATCGCGGGAGCATGTGTCACCCTTGAGGCAGGCGATGATGTTCTGTTGCTGGCGCAGGATCAACGCGGCTATGAGCATCTGTGCCAGTTGTTGACGGCGGTCTGGTCCCGGCGCACCCCGCAACCGTTGGCGTGGTCGAATGTGCAGGCGTTGCAGCGTGGCCTGCTGCTGTTATGGCGCTGTACGTTGCTCGATGCCCGGCAGGCGGTGGCGGCAAGTCAGCGGGTACAGCGATTGCAGCAACTTTTTGGCGACCGTTTCTATCTGATGCTTTCACGACACCAGCAGCCGGGGGAAAGCGAACACGAAATTTTGCTGCGTGATATGGCCGAGGAGTATCAGGTGCCATTGGTCGCCGTACGGCAGGTGTTGTATCACGATGTACGGCGCAAGCCATTGCAGGATGTCCTGACCTGCATTCGCCATCGGACGACACTCGATCAGGCTGGTGATCGACTGTCTGCAAACGACCAGTTTGCGCTGCTCTCGCCTGCTGCGTTTGCCCGTCTGTACCGCGATCTTCCCGAGGCCGTCGCGCGCACTCATGAGATTGCCGAGCGCTGCGCATTTGATCCGGCGGCGTTGCGGTATCACTATCCTCCAGCACGCTTGCAGGGAGAGTCCTCACCTGATGCCCGTCTGCGGCGTCTGACGTATGCCGGGTTACGGGAGCGCCTGTATCTGCGCGCAGCGGGGCGGCAATTGTGGCGAATCATCGGTCAGGCCGAGCGAGAGCTGGCATTGATCGCAGAGTTGTCATATGCCGGCTATTTTCTGACCATGCACGAAATCGTCGAATTTTGCCGTGAGCAAGGAATCCTTTGCCAGGGGCGGGGCTCCGCGGCCAATTCCGTCGTCTGCTATGCCCTCGGCATTACCAATGTCGATCCGGTGCGAATCGAGCTGTTGTTTGAACGATTCCTGTCGCGCGAACGCCAGGAGCCGCCTGACATCGATCTGGACATCGAGCATCGCCGCCGTGAAGAGGTCATCCAGTTTGTCTACCGGCGCTACGGGCATGAACGCGCCGCGATGGTGGCCAGCGTCATTACCTGGCGCGTGCGTTCCGCCGTGCGCGAAGTTGGCAAAGTGTTTGCGTTGCCGCAAGAGCAGATCGATCGCCTGGCGCGTCTGGTGGATCGTCATGACCCTTCGACACTGGCGCTGCGGATGCGTGAAGCTGGCCTGGATCCCGAAACCCCTCTCGCTGAAACATTTCTGAAGATTGTTTCTCAGATCGTTCGTATGCCAAGGCATCTTGCGCTTCATCCTGGTGGCTTTCTGCTCGGTGACCGACCGATTTCCTGTCTGGTGCCTGTGCAGCCCGCCGCGATGCCAGGGCGCACGCTGATCCAGTGGGACAAGGATGATCTGGAAACGGCAGGGCTGTTCAAAGTTGACCTGCTGGGGCTGGGGGCGCTGACCCATCTGCAGGAATGTTTCGCACTGCTACGACGTCATCGGCCGGAAGTCGGTGAACTTTCTTTGCTGTCGATTCCGGCGGATGATCCTGAAACGTACGATATGATCTGTCGCGCGGATACGGTTGGCGTCTTTCAGATCGAAAGTCGTGCGCAGATGGCGATGCTGGGGCGGCTGAAGCCGCGCCATTACTACGATCTGGTGATCGAAATCAGCATTATCCGCCCCGGACCAATTACCGGCGGCATGGTGCACCCATATCTGCGCCGCCGGCAGGGACAGGAAGCCATCACGTATCCACATCCCTCGCTGGAACCTGTTCTGCGCCGAACACTGGGCATTCCTCTGTTTCAGGAACAGGTCATCAGCCTGGCGATGCGCGCCGCTGATTATACCGCGGGCGAGGCCGATCAGTTACGTCGCGACATGGCCGCCTGGCGCAAGCATGGCCGGATCGAACAACATCGGGAGCGGCTGATTGGGCGGATGGTGGCGCGAGGGATTGAGAAACAATTCGCAGAACAGGTTTTCGAGCAAATCCGCGGTTTTGGCGAGTATGGTTTCCCGGAGAGTCATGCTGCCAGCTTTGCACATATCGCCTATGCAACAGCATGGCTCAAATGTCATTATCCGGTTGAGTTTACCTGCGGGCTGCTCAATGCACAGCCCATGGGATTTTATTCGATTGCAACGATTCTGGGTGATGCGCGTCGGCATGGGGTTGAGGTTCGGCCCGTCGATGTTCAGCGCAGCTTCTGGGATTGCACGCTGGAGCCAGTTTCAGGCAATGAAACTGGTTTTGCTCTGCGTGTCGGTTTGCGTTTTATACGCGGGCTGGAACGGCTGGAGGCGGATCAACTGATCGAGCAACGTATGCTGCTGTCGCGGCCTGAGGATCTGGCCTGCTGGTTGCGCGAAGTAACGCTGAAACCATCGACATGGCGCCTGTTGGCAGAGGCCGGGGCGCTGGATCGTTTCGGGTACGATCGCCGTGAATTGTTATGGCTGGTGACGGCGCGTCGCCGGACGACTCAACAACAGCTCGAACTGGCGCTGGAAGTGGTTGATGATGTGCCGCGTTTGCCGGAATTGCAGGAGGTCGAGCGGTTGCAGTGGGATATTCGCCATAAGCGCCACAGTGAAGTGGGGCATGTCCTGCGTCCCTGGCGAAGCTGGTTGACACGCCATGGGTTCCCGGATGCGCGGCGCCTGCGTGTCCAGCCCGATGGAAAAGAGGTCGCGTTCGTTGGTGCCGTGATCTGCCGCCAGCGCCCGCAGACAGCGGGTGGTGTGCTCTTCCTGACACTGGAAGACGAAACCGGATTCGTCAATGTGATTGTCTGGCCGGATCTGTTCGAACGCCAGCGGCAGCGGATTCTGGGGCAGCAGGTCCTTGGTGTTCGTGGTCGCCTGCAGCAGGACGCAGCCGTGATTCATGTTGTCGCGCATACATTCTTTGTGCCAGACCTTCCTGCCGCTGTACCTGCGACAAAGAGCCGCGATTTTCAATGAACGTGCAGGAAGTCACTCAAAAGTCTGAAACGTCCGGCTCGATCCACGTTGTATACGTTACATGCCAGACCGTTTCGTCGTTGATGGTGAGGGATTCGCCAGGAATCAGTGCCAGCGAGCCAGTGTCGAGCCGGTAGCCGAACGGGCTGTCGGGCGGCAGCGACACGGCACCTGCAAAAACCTGCAGCGTTCCCGGGAATGGTGGGCGCGACAGCGCCAGGCCCGACTCGCTTGCAGTACGCACGCTCCAGGCCTGGCCCAGCGCGTCGCTCCAGGCGTCGCAGTACTCAAACCAGGTGCCGCCGAGATTGGCCACTGCATCGTCGAAGCCGCCCACCAGAATTGGATCGTACCCCGTTGTCGTCCGGTCGGTCTCATTACAGGTCTTTTCCGATGGCCCTACGGCAAACAGCGATGCCTGCTGCTGCTGGAATGCAACCCTGTATTCGTCCGAAAATGCCGGCACATTGATGTCTTTCAGCGATGGTGTCGCGGTTTCCGGGCGCTTCGTCATCCACAGCATCCAGCGCTGATCGGCCGATTCCCACGGCGTTCCGGCCGCCTGCGCGACAAGCAGTGCGGATCGTTGCATCAGGTTGGGCAGGCAGTCCAGCGGATCGATCGAAAACACGGCGCCAATTCGGTTGCGCATTTCGTCGACAAACCCGGCCGACGAACTGACGACGAACGTATCACTGCCAGCCGGTGCCACAACGCTGGCGTCGCAGGAGCGAACAAGCGCCGCACGAAGTTCGACGTTTCCGCCAGCCACTGCGGCCTCGAGCGCTGCAATCAGATCATCCCGCAGGCGGTCGCGTTCTTCTTCGGCAAAGACACCTGGATCGATCACGATGATCAATGCGATCGTCGAACGCTGTGTCGCGGCACTCAGGGTTTCCGTCGTTTCCGCGATCTGTGCGAAGCGACTGGCTACCGGGAAAGATTTCAGCCAGTCGCCGACCAGGTGATCCCAGGTGTCTGGCGCACTGAGTCTGCCGGGAACCGCTGCCCAGGAAGTATACACACCAAGCGCCTGACCGAGTTCGTTGACAACAGGTTCGTCAAACGGTGAAAGCAGGGGAGCCATTCCGATCGTGAGCTGAAACTGGTCTGCGGCGGTATGGCGTTCCGCGATGACGCTCTTTCCGCCGAGCTGGCGCGCGCCAAAATCGGCGATGAACGAGGGCACATACTGATCCAGAGAATTCAACGCCAATGTGTATGTGCGCAATTCCGCTGGAGCGCCCATCCGGTCCCGGGCCAGTGTGGTTGTCGTACGAGTGATGGACATATTGCCGCGATCCTGAACGGCGAGCAGTGACGCGTTGGCGAATAACTGGCGCTCGACCTCATCCATCTGGGTCGAAATGTCCTGGCGGTTGACAGCGCTCTTTCCGGCGAGCGCACCGGGTAGCACATCAATCCAGACGACGCCTTCGACCGGCTCGAAGTTGTGCCAGAAACGAAAACCGTCGGGTGTATCAACCGTCGCCCAGGTCATTTCCGCCGGGTACGTCCATACATAGGAGAGACGCGGATGGCTTGCCACCGCCCAACCGCTGCGGATCACGTCGGTTCCCTTGCCGCCTTCGCAGGCCGGCAGCAAGCCGAATGCCGCGATGAGCAGAACCAGGTATCGACGAATCATCACCGGTGTCCACCGGCGTTCGCCGCGGCTGTGAGGGTGCAGGCGACGCTCCACGCCCGACGGGTCGGGGCTCGCCGGCCTTCTGGTGCCGGTTCCATGCATCGCAATAGTATATTATGAACGGATGCAGGGGATCCACGACCCAGAAACGCACGGTGAAGCCTGATTGCGGCCGCGAAGCGGTCGGGGTGACGTCTGAGGAACTGAAATGAGTTATCCGGCGACATCAGACCTCTCGCAATATCTGCGAGAGATACAGAAGTATCCCGTGCTGACGCCCGAAGAAGA
>RFIY01000141.1 GCA_003695505.1 Candidatus Dadabacteria bacterium
GGCGCGGCCCGCCCGGCGGCCCAGAGCGGCCCAGGTAGTGCAGATCCTGGGACTCCTGCACCTGTACCCTTCCTCGTCGCCCCGGAATCCGCCGCAGGCGGGGCGGCCCAGCCCGCGGCCCCACGCCCTTTTCGTCGGTTTTGGGCGAGCAAAACCGACCCGCCCGCCCGAAGGGCGGGCGGAACCCCAACGAAACCAACGCCCGCCGCGCAGCGGCACGACAACCGCCCTCCCGTCGCCCCGCCCCGGGGATGGATCCCGGATACCCGCCTACGGAGGATGCCGGGGCGACGAAAGGTGTGATGGTCGCCCGAACGATGGATTGCCGGGCCGCTCTGTGGCCGCCGGGCGGGCCGTGCCGCGAGACGGCCCGCAACCGACAAACCGGACCCCGCAGCGGATGGATCCCGGATATCCGCCGCAGGCGGATTCCGGGATGACGCGGGAGGGGGGCGCGCGGATTTCGGTGTGGCGCTGGATAGCGCGTAAGGCGGAAGAGTGACGGTTTCCGGAGCAGCATCAAGCGCCCGCGAACGCACTCATCTCCGTCGCCCCGGACCTGATCCGGGGCCCATCGGTCGGCCGAAGGCCGGACGGAACCCAACCCAGACCGACACTCGCCGCGAAGCGGCACGACAGCCGCCCTCCCGGCCCCCGCGCCGGAACCCAGCCCACGCCATTGCGCCACCCAAACGATCCACGCTAAGCTGACACCGATGAATGCGTTCCTCAGATTGCTGTTCTTTGCGCTGTTGCTGCCGGCTGTGGCCCATGCCGAGGCGTCTTCCCGCGTGCTGCGCCTCGACATCGACGGCACGATCAATCCGGCGGTCGCGGACTACGTCGCACAGGGCATCGACCTGGCCGAAGAACGCGGCTACGACCTGCTGCTGATTCGCATCGACACACCCGGTGGACTGCTCGAAGCGACGCGGAGCATCGTCAAGAGCATGCTCGCCAGCGAGCTGCCCATCGTCACCTGGGTAGCACCACCGGGCGCCCGCGCGGCCAGCGCCGGGATGTTCATCACACTGGCCGGCCATGTTGCCGTGATGGCGAACGGCACCAACATCGGCGCGGCGACGCCGATCAATACCGACGGCAAAGACGTCGACAAGGAAGGCGGCGAGGATCTGGCGCGCAAGGTTCTTGAAGATACGCGCGCCTTCGCCCGATCGATCGCTGAAGTCCGGCACCGTCCGGCGCAATGGATGGAAGATGCGGTCAGCGAAGCCGTGAGCATCACCGCATCCGAGGCCCTGGAGAAAAATGTCGTTGACGCCATTGCCGATACGGAAATCGCGCTGCTGCGCACGCTGGACGGCAAACCCGCGGGGCGCGCCCCCGGTGCGGCAACGCTGACGACGGCCGGAGCCATCGTCGAACGCTTTGATATGTCGGCCGGCCAGCGCATCATGCACCAGCTCGCCCACCCGAATATCGCCTACCTGCTGATGCTGCTTGGCATGCTCGGCATCTATTTCGAGCTCAGCGCGCCGGGCGGATTCATCGCCGGCACGCTCGGCTCGATCTCCTTGCTGCTCGCCTTCATCAGCTTTCAGGTGCTTCCCTTCCGGATGGGCGGCCTGCTGCTGATCCTGCTGGCCATCGCGCTGTTCGTCGCCGAGGTGTTCGTCCCCTCGATGGGTATCCTGACGATTGGCGGTTTCGTATCCTTCGTCGTCGGCAGCCTGATCCTGTTCAATACGCCCGAGCTTGACGTCCGGCTTGATCCCGAACTGATCGCCGGCGCGACCGCCGCGTTCGGTGTCTGCGCGCTGCTGATCGGTTTCCTCGTCCTGCGGGCGCAACGCCGCAAGGCCGTGACCGGCGCCGAGGCGCTGCTCGGGCAGTCCTGCGAAGCATTGACCACACTCGACCCCGACGGTAAAGTATTTCTCAATGGCGAGATCTGGGACGCGGCGCTGCGGGAGGGGACGGCCGATCGCGGTGACCGACTGGTTGTCGTCGATCGTGACGGTTTGCACCTGACGGTCGCGCACCCCGATCCCCATCCGCATTCAACCCCGCAAGGAGCATAGCCATGGCCGGAGGCGCAATCGCCTTTCTGTTTTTCCTGCTGATTCTGCTGATGTCAGCGATCCGGATCCTGCGCGAATACGAACGCGCGGTCATCTTCCGGCTCGGACGTGTCCTCGACGACGTCAAAGGCCCGGGCATCATCTTTCTGATTCCGCTGGTCGATAAGATGGAGCGCGTCGATCTGCGCGTAATCACGATGGACGTCCCATCGCAGGACGTGATCACCCGCGACAACGTCAGCGTCAAAGTCAACGCCGTCGTCTATTTCCGCGTACTCGATCCACTCAAGGCCGTCATCGAGGTCGAAGACTACCTGTACGCGACCAGCCAGCTCGCCCAGACGACCCTGCGCAGCATCTGCGGCGAGGCGGAGCTGGACGAGCTGCTGTCGGACCGCGAAGCGATCAATGCGAAAATCCAGAGCATCCTCGACCGGCAAACCGATCCGTGGGGGGTCAAGGTCTCGCTCGTCGAGCTGAAGCACATTGACCTGCCGGCCGAAATGCAGCGCGCGATGGCCAAACAGGCCGAAGCAGAGCGCGAACGCCGCGCCAAAATCATTGCGGCCGAGGGCGAATACCAGGCCTCCGAAAAGCTCGCGCAGGCGTCCGATGTCATGAGTCGCAGCCCGATGACGCTACAGTTGCGTTACCTCCAGACGCTCGTCGAAATCGCGGCGGAAAAGAACTCCACGACGATCTTCCCGGTTCCGCTGGAAATGGTCCATGCATTTCTGGAACGCAGCGTCCCGGGCGATCAGGCCAGCGAATAAGGCCCCGACGCGATGAGAAAACTGGGCATCTTTCTGATCCTGATCGGGCTGATCGGCGTTGCGGGTTCTCTGTTCTTGAATCCGCCGCTGGAATGCCAGTTGTTGCGTCTGACCGAGCGCGCCGGCACGAGTGCATCGCCGAAGCGCTACTGCGCGCGGCCCACGGCAGAGCTCGAGGACATGTGGCAGCAGCTCGACGAACACCGCAAGCAGCTTGAGCCGCAGGTGAAGTCTCTCGAGAAACAGTTCGAGAATCAAATGCGCGAGCTGACCCGCGATCAGCGTGTGCAGCGCGACGATGTGATGATCGAGGAACCGCCTCGACTGAAACGGCTTCGCCTGGAGCTGATCAATACGGTCGTCGAGCAGGACGACATCCGCGCGGCCCTGCGGGTACACAAGCTGCGTTTTCCGCTACTGATGGGCGGGGTTGCCTTTCTGGGTCTGCTCCTGCTCCTGGTCGGGAGCATTCGCGGGCGCAGCGGCGGCGTACCGGCCAGATTCTCTCGCGCCGTCACCGAAACCGAAACCGAGACCTGGCTCGATCCGGCGCGCGCCGAGGGTGCGATCGCGATGTTGATCGAGGACCGTCAAAAAGCCATCGCCGAACTGTGGGCGCTGCGACCGACCCACTGTTCATACTGCAATGAAGCCCTGGGGGTGGAGCCCACCGGGCGAATCGAGTTCGTCACGGTGTTGAAGGAAGCCCCCCGTGACGTGACCAATCCGAAACGAATCGTTCTGGGCAAAGGCTTCCGTATTGTTCCCCCGGACGCGATCCCGTGCCCTTCCTGCGGCCATAACAACCGAATCTGAGCTTCGCCCTTGACTGCACTGCCTTCGTTCTGGGACACATTCCTGCTCGCCATCGGTCTGGCGCTGATGCTCGAAGGTGTCTTTTATGCGTTGATGGCCAATCGTCTGCCCGAAATCCTGCAAATGCTTGTCGAGATCCCGCCCGCGAAGATCCGCACGCTCGGACTGTGGGCTGCGTCGGCGGGACTGTTGTGGATGCTGTGGGTGCGTTACACTCGCTTCTGAGCGGGTGTGGCGCGATGATCGCTCGGAGAAGGAACGATTTATGAACTTTGCATATCTGCTTCCACTGCTCTGGCTCCTGATCGGCTGCCAGCCGAACAACCGGGCAGCTTCTGCCGCTGCAGCGGACCTGTTCATTCGCGACACCGACGGCCGCGCACTGATCCTGCACGGCATCAACGATATCAGCGCCGCGAAGCACGCGCCCGGCGGCCACGGCCCGGTGACCGAGGCAGATGTCGAACGGCGCGCGCAGTGGGGCTTCAATGTCGTCCGTTATCTGATCTTCTGGCGCTGGATTGAGCCCGAAAAAGGCGTCTTCGACACGGCCTATCTCGATGAAGTCGCCCGCCGTATTCGCTGGTACGCGGATCGCGGCATCCACGTCGTCCTCGACATGCATCAGGACATCTACGGCTACGCCGTCAACGGCAATGGCGCGCCCGCCTGGGCGACCGAAACCGACGGCGTCACACCGGTTGATATCGGCACGGGTCCGTGGTGGCTGCAGAACATCGATCCGGCCGTCAAAAACGCCTGGCGCAATTTCTGGGAATACACCGATCACCGTGAGCTGCAGGACCACTACATTCTGGCGTGGCAATTCGTCGCGGAATACTTTCGGGACGAGCCGGCCGTCATCGGTTACGACCTGATGAATGAACCGTTTGCCGGCACGTTCCACCAGTCTGTCTTCGAAGACTTCGAGCAGACGTGGCTCAGCGCGTTCTACCGTCGCCTGATCCCCGCGCTGCGCCAGGTCGATCCCGATCGTTACCTGTTTTTCGAGCCGCAGAGCCTGTTCGTCGTCTTCGGCCGTCCCTCGAACCTGCTACCACCGGCCGATCCGCGTAATGGCGCGCAGCGGCTGGTCTTTGCTCCCCATCTGTATCCGTTCTACTTCCACGAAGGCGATGGGCTACGCCAGAGTGGTCGTGAGGAGCTCGCCGAGTGGGAGGTCAATCGCCGCTTCGAAATGACCAAATTCGGCGCGCCGCTGTTCGTCGGCGAATTTGGCGGCAGCGACCAGCAGGAGGACGCCGACGAATACTATCGCAGCGTGATGGCCATGTTCGACCGGATGGGCGCGAGCTGGGCATTATGGAGCGGCGACCCCGGAAGCTGGGGACCCGTGGACGGCGACGGCAACGAGACCGCGAAAATGAACCATCTCGTTCGGCCCTTCCCGCGCAGCGTCGCCGGTACGCCGACGACGTTTTCGTTCGACCCCGACAGCGGCGCATTCACGCTGAGCTGGGACAGCACGGCGGTCTCGGTCACCGATACGACGATCTTCCTTCCCGAACGGCATTATCCGGACGGCTGGGACATCGACATGAGTGACCGCGACGGCACTTGGACGACCACATGGAATGCCGAACGCCGCTGGCTGATCGTGACCCACGACCCATCATTGACGCGCCATACGATCACGATTCGCCCGCGCTA
>RFIY01000142.1 GCA_003695505.1 Candidatus Dadabacteria bacterium
ATCGAGCGCGTACCCCGCCTGGATGAAACGACAGCGCTGGCCGTTTACCGCATTTTTCAGGAAGCCACCGCAAATGCGATGCGACACGCCAATGCGACGATACTGCAGGTCTTTCTGGGCGCATCGGACGCGGCGCTGATGCTGACCGTGCGGGACAATGGCGACGGTTTCGACCCGGCGCAACAGGATCCGGACAGCGGCGTAGGTCTCGAGCTGATGCGCCAGCGCGCCCGTTCGATCGGCGCAACGCTCGAAATCGAAAGCGCGCCCGGGCGCGGGACGAACCTCGTCCTGACGGTTCCGTTACCACCCACGGATCCCGCTCAAGGAGATTCACCGTGATTCGCGCGTTTCTGGTCGAAGATCACGAGCTGATGCGGCGTGGCCTCGAACTGATGTTTGCCGGCATACCGGACATCGAGCTCACGGGTTGCGCCGGATCCGCAGCCAGTCTGATGTCGCTGCTGCCCGGTCTTGAACTGGATATCCTGCTGCTCGATCCAGGGCTTCCCGATGCAGATGGCCCCGAGCTGATACACAAGGTACACACACTGCGCCCCAACCTGCCCATCCTGATTCTGACGGCGCAGCCCGAAGACGCGGCCGCCGCCCGCCTGTTCGATGCCGGTGCAAGTGGTTACGTCTCAAAAGCCGTCTCGCCGGAAACGCTGGCCCAGGCCGTTCGGCGCGTGGCAGGGGGCAAGCGGTACGTCAGCCCGCAGCTCGCCGAGATCCTGATGCTGCGGACACGGAGCCGATCCGAACTTGACGCGTTGCCACCGCGTGAATACCAGGTACTCTGCTACCTTGCCGACGGTCTACGCACCAATGACATCGCAGTCCGAATGGGCGTCACCCCGCAATCGGTCAGCACATGGCGACGGCGCCTGCTCGATCGCCTCGGGCTGGAGTCGCCCGGGGAATTATACGTCTGGGCGGCCCAGCACCTCGACCCCGACGCTGATGCCGCGACGGACGGCGCGGTCAGGCAGCCAGCGAATGAACCGCGGTAATCAGGCCGCGAAGCTCTTGCCGCAACCGCATGTGCGTGTTGCGTTCGGATTGTTGAACGCAAACCCTGCGCCCTGCAGCGATTCGACGTAGTCGACCTGCGTGCCCTGCAGATAGCGATAGCTGACCGGATCGACCAGTACCCGCACGCCTTCGCCCACTTCGATGACTTCATCGGTCTCGCGTGCCTTGTCGAAGGCCATATCGTATTGGAAACCGCTGCATCCACCCCCAACGACGCTGATCCGCAAACCCAGATCGGCATCATCGTGTTTTTGCAGGAGTTCGCCAATTTTTGCCGCCGCAGGTTCAGTAATTTCCAGGATCATGTTCGTTGGTCCTCTGTGTCGGGAGAATCGTCATTCCACCATAAATATTCAGAATAACGCATATTTTGCGCTGGCGTCAATGCCCGCGTACGAGTTCACCGTCGGAACTACAGGTCGCCCCCTCTTTCTGCAACTGACGTGCGACCGCCTCGACGCGATCGAAGACACGCAGCGCATTCTCGCCCCAGAGCTTGCGCAGATCTTCCTGGCTGTAGCCACGCTCCAGAAGCTTCTGCGTCAGCGCTGGCAGCGCGGCCGCGTCACGAAGCCCGCGCGGTGTCCAGATGAAACCATCGAAGTCGCTCCCGATGGCAACGGCATCCGGACCACCCTGCTGGTAGATGATGTCGATCAGGTCCGCCAGGTCGTCCATGCTCGCCCAGCGCTTCTGATTGATCCAGAACCCGGCGAAGATCGCGCCAATCACGCCACCCCGTGCGGCAACTGCGCGGATCTGGGCCTCACTCAGGTTGCGAAAGACGTCGAGCTGGTCGGCCGCTCCGGTGTGGCTGACGATCACCGGCGCGACGGAACGCTCCAGCACTTCTCGAAACGATGTCGGGTGCGTGTGGGCAATGTCGAGCACGATCCCGAGCCGGTTGGCCTCGCAGACGAGCCGCCTGCCCAGCGTCGACAATCCGGGCCTGTCCGGACTGCTGTCGGCGCTCGTCGCCGCGAATTCGTTGTTCGTGAAGTGGGCCAGCGTGACCGAGCGCACGCCAAGCCTGTACCAGCGTTCAAGGTGATCCAGCGATCCCCCCAGTTCGTGCGCGCCTTCGAGCGACATCCACGCGGCAATTTTGCCCTCGGACATCGCCTGCCGCCAGCCGGCGATGTCCTGGGGAATCGTGATCCTGTCCGGATAGCGACCGATAATCTCGCGTCGAATCCAGGCGACCTGACGATCGACGCTGGCAGCAGGGTCACCGCTTTTCGGATTGACGACGATACCGAACAGCAGACCGTTGACACCCGCCTCTTCGAGGCGGGGCAGATCGGTGTGCAACATCCACGGGAAAAACCAGCCTGGGCCGCGATGGCGCTCGCCGTAGTCATAGCCGACAAACCGCGCCACCATCGGGCTGTCGACATGCAGGTCGATCACCGTGAACTGGCGGTGCAAATCGGCGACGTCGGGCCGGATCGGGATGTTCTTCTGGCAACCCGCCGCGACGGCCAGGAGCACCACAATGGCTGTCCAGCGTTTCATGGCAATATCAGCATAGCATCGCCGTAGCTGTAGAAGCGGTAGCCGTCGTGGGCGATCGCCGCCTGATAGGCCTCAAGCATTCGCTCCGGCCCCAGCAGCGCCGCCACAAGCAGACGCAGCGTCGTGCCCGGCAGGTGGAAATTCGTCAGCAAACCCTCGACGATACGAAACGTATGACCTGGCCGAATCGTCAGATCCGCCAGTCCGTCGACGGCGACGCCACCGTCGCGCGCCCGCACGCCAAGTGCCTCCAGGGTCCGGGCCGCTGTCGTGCCGACCGCAATGACGCGGCGGCCCTGTTGCAGTGCCCTGGCGGTCTCCTCGGGAATCGATGCGCGCTCGGGAAGCACTTCGACCTGTTCGACCTCTTTGGGCGTGACCTCGGTGAACGTTCCTGGCCCGACGTGCAGTGTGACCTCGGCAGCGGCAACGCCGGCGGTGGCCAGCCGTTCCAGCAGCTCAGGCGTAAAGTGCAGTCCGGCCGTCGGCGCGGCGATCGAACCGTTTTCGGACGCGTACACCGTCTGGTACCGACTGTAATCTTCATCCCGGACTTCGGCCAGCCCCTGTGCGCGCCGTCGCCGGCGGATATACGGCGGCAACGGCGGCGCGCCGTGCGCCTCCAGCCACGTTGCGATCGGTGGCCCGTCAACGACACGCAGTGTGGCGAATCGGCCGCCCCGTTCGACGACCTCGACTTCGAGGCCCTCGCCAAACAGCCGGAGCCCGCTGCGGAGCTTGCGGGTTCCACCGAACACGCGCCAGAGCCCCGGTTCGACTTCTTCGACCCAGATCAGCTCGACGCGCCCACCGGTCGCCTTACGCAGCCACGTCAGTGCAGGTTGCACACGCGACCGGTTGAACACGAGCAGGTCATTGGCATCGAGCAGTTCCGGCAGATCCGCGACGGTCTGGTGACGAATCCGCCCGCTGCCACGCTCGATCACGAGCAGGCGCGCCGCATCGCGTCGTTCTCCCGGTTCGTCGGCGATTCGGTCATCCGGAAGCGGCAGCATCAGCGCTTCGGTCAGCGGATCGATCCCGGTCACGCCCCGCAAGCCGTCAAGCGGTTCAATCATCGAGCTGAAGTCGGGGAAAATAGAACGCCAGAATCTCACGGTAATCGTGCCCGCGTTCGGCCATGACCTTCGCGCCAAACTGGCTCAGGCCAACCCCATGGCCGGAACCGCTGCCCTGAAACAACCACACGGGAGCCCCCTGCCGATCGCCGACGCGCACCTGGAACAACGTCGACTTCAGCTCGCGGGGGCCAACCGCACTGCGAAACTTCAGCCCCGACCACTCCTGTGTCGCGCCGGCTGCGGTTACCGCGATCCGGACGACGCGTCCCGAGGGGCCGCGTTCGAGAATCTCGATGGCATCGACCGGACCCGTCCCGAGCCGCGTCCCCAGCTCGGCGGGGGACAGCGAAAGGCTCCAGAAAAAATCGGGGCAGACATCGTCCCAGGTATCTTCGACCGTCGTCAGCCCCGCCACCGGCCGACCCCACACCTCGGCCGGGTCCGCGGTATGGCCGCCGGAACAGGAATGGTAGAACACCTCGGCCAGCGCGCCGTCGCGTGTGCGCATCACCTCTCCCGCGGTACTTCGAATGAGTTGTACGATCCGGCGTGGAGGATGCTCCTGCCAGTGGAACACCTGGTCTTCGGTACCCGCGACCAGATCCCAAGGCGCCCCATTCTTGCGACGCTGCTCGATCCGCTTCAGCGCGAACGTGCGCGCGAGCACCGCCTGGGCGCGCAGCGCCTCGTCCGGCCAGTTCGGGTTCATCTCGTACGGTACGACCCCCGCCAGGTAGCGTTCGAGGTCCATCTCGAGCCGCACGACCCAACGCCCCTTGAGCCGTTCGACATCCGCGGGCAACGGAAACGTCAATCCGGCGCCGGTCGCCAGACCGTCTCCGCGCAATCTGACCGGCGCCGAGAGTCCCGACAGCGCCACCGTGCGTCCACTGCCGCGCTTGCCACTGCGATCGCGCCAGTGAAGCTCCGATTGCGCCCGGATCGACGATCCGACCGGCAGCGCAACGACGACATCGCGCGCCATGGCGGCACGCGGGGCAAGACCAGCACACAGAACAAGACAGGCGGCGGCCAGAAGGCCGCCGCACCGCTGCACAATGGGCGATACTGGGATCGAACCAGTGACCCCTACCGTGTGAAGGTAGTGCTCTCCCGCTGAGCTAATCGCCCGGATGAATCCAGAATATGGCATCGGAAATCTTGCATGCTATTGTACCGAAAAGGATCCGTGAAAGGAGCGCTCGATGGCATTGCTCGAATCCGCCCCCCATGCCGAGGACTTCTTGGCGCCCGACTTTCGACTGCGGGATGTGATCTGGGACAGGGATGTCAGCCGCGATGAAGTCGCCGGACCGCACGGAATGCTGGTCATGTTCATGTGCAATCACTGCCCCTACGTCCAGCGCATCCTCGACGGAATCGTTGCCGTCGGTCGCGATTACCAGCAGTCGGGCGTCGGCATCGTCGCGATCAACCCGAACGATCCTGCGGTCGTGCCCGAGGACAGCCCGGAGCGGATGCGGCAGCTCGCACATGAAAAACGCTTCACGTTCCCGTATCTGTTCGACCCCAGCCAGGACACGGCGCGCGCCTACGGTGCGGTCTGCACACCCGAGTTCATGCTGTTCGATCGTGACCTGCGCCTCGTCTGGCACGGCCAGTTCGATGACGCCCGCCCCGGAAATGACCGCCCGGTGACCGGCCGCGACCTGCGCGCAGCCCTCGACGCACTTTGCCTGAATCGACCGATTCCGGAACCTCCGGCCCGGTCGGTTGGTTGCAGCATCAAGTGGCGTCCGGCCTGACGCAGTGCCCGATAGTTGCAGCCGAGCACCGCGGGGACTACACTAACTAAGCATGCACTCAGTTAACACTGTATCAGCCCCTGTCCCAGCCACCGCGCTGCCATTGCCGCCGCTGGATCGCTCGCCCGAACGGGCCCTGTACCCGTTGCGCTTCTACACCGATATTCGCGGACTCGTCCAGCACCTCTGGGAAAAGAACGGTCCCGTCTTCACCGTTCCGCTACCCTTTTTGCCGATCACGGTGCTGATGGGACCGGATGCGGTTGAATTCGTGCTGTACGACCGCGATGGCAATTTTGCCAGTGGCCCGGCCTGGCATCCATTCATCGGCAGAGTCTTTCCGGGCGCGATCATGGCCATGGACGGCGGCCATCATCGCGCGCAACGCCGTATTCTGCAACAGGCCTTCACGAAAACCGCGCTACGCGGATATGTCGATCTGATGATGCCAAGAATCGCGGACCGCGTCTCACGCTGGACTCCGGCACATCGCGAACGCTGGATACGCGCGTTCCCGACGGTCAAGCAACTGACCCTCGATGTCGCCGGCACCGTCTTTATGGGGCACGATTTTGGCCGCCAGACAAAACGCCTCAATCGAGCGTTCATTGACACCGTCGAGGCGGCCATCGCTCCGGTGCGCACACCGATTCCCCCGCTCAAGATGTGGCGGGGCGTACGAGGGCGCCGGCTGCTCGTCGATCAGTTCACGAAGTTACTGCCTGAAAAGCGGCGGCAGGCGACGGCCGATCTGTTCAGCCAGCTTTGTCATGCACAGTCCGAACAGGGCGAACGGTTCACCGATCGTGAAATCATCGATCATATGATTTTCGTGATGATGGCGGCCCACGACACGTCGACCTCGACGTTGACGACCATGTTCTATCTGCTGGCGAAACATCCCGAGTGGCAGGAGCGCTGCCGCGAAGAGGCGTTCCGCATCAGCCCGGACACGCCCGACTACGACCGGCTCAACCAACTGGAACAGCTCGGATGGGTCATGAAGGAGGCTCTGCGGATCTATCCGCCATTGACCGTCATGCCAAGGGTTGCCATCCGTGACTGTGCGTTCGCCGGCTATCGGATCCAGCGCGGCACGCTGGTCGGCATCGCGCCGATCCACACGCATCATATGCCCGAGCTGTGGAGCGATCCATATCGGTTCGATCCGGAACGCTTCGCCCC
>RFIY01000143.1 GCA_003695505.1 Candidatus Dadabacteria bacterium
AAAAAGAGAAGCGGCAATCGTGACAATCAAGACTTCGCGTCACGCCGCTCTAACAGTGTACCCAACTCCAGCCTATGCGTCCCACCCGCTCCGACCAGAAAAACCAGCCGGGGCGTCCTCCTTCGCCAAGGCTTCGGAGGATCGGCAGATGTTGCTCAACCTCCCCCCAAAAAACGGAACCCGTTCTGCGTAGCTTTAGCGAAGCAGAACAGGTGACAGCTTTCAATTCATGAGTTTTGCAAATGTGAACCAGCCCAGGCTCTGGGCCGTTGGGGACATCACGATATCCAGAGCACCGCAATCGGGAACGGCCTGGATCCCGTACCCAGTTGCGCGCGCGTTTATGTGCTTGCGAAGCGCATGAGAATGCTTCCTGACCTCGGTGGCATAAACGTTCGATATCAGAAAGGGTCGTTCATCCGCCCATGGCATCGAGCATCCGCTGGGCCAAACTGTGCGGAAGAACTCACGAATTGAAAGCTGTCACCTGTTGAAGGGGGGCGCCCGTGCACTTACAATGTTTCGTACACGTCTGTGCACGAGATCTCTTGCACGCTCCACTCCAGCAACAGGAACCGGATCTTGCCGACGCCGCCCGTATTCTTGATCAGCAACGACGACGGTTACCGCGCCAACGGCCTGGCTGCCTTGCGCGAAATCGCTTCGCAATTCGGAGCCTGCTATACCGTCGCCCCGGATCGAGAACAGAGCGCGACCAGCCACTCGCTGACGTTGCATCGCCCCTTGCGCGCCGATCCCGAAGGTGACGGCATCTGGGCTGTCGACGGCACACCGACCGACTGCGTCCACCTCGGCCTGCGTGCGAATCTCTTGCCCGAACGGCCGACGATCGTCCTGACGGGCATCAACCACGGTAGCAACCTCGGTGATGAAGTCACATATTCTGGTACCGTCGCGGGTGCGATGGAGGGCTGCCTGCTTGGGGTACCATCGATCGCCTTCAGCTGCGTATCAACGGGTCATTCGCGTGATGACCTGATGCAGCTCGCACCGTGGATCGAACGAGTCATCGCATTCGTCGTCGAACACGGCCTGCCTGCGGGCACGTTGCTCAATGTCAATTTCCCTGACCCGCGGCGGGGGGAAATTGTCGGCATTGCGCTAACCCGACAGGGCACGCGCATCTATGGCGCAGAAGTCGTCGAGAAGACGGATCCCCGTCACCGCACCTACTACTGGATCGGTGGAGACGTGATCGATGACCCTGCCGAGCCTGGTACGGACGTCCATGCCATCGAACACCGGCTGGGTTCGATCACGCCGCTGCATTTGAAGCTCACCAACCACGCGGCGCTCGACTGGCTTCAGGAACGCGGACTCGCGACATCAAAGGAGACCGCGCCGTGAGTCAATTCCTCTTACGAACACTGCGCTGGCCGCTCGATGCCGCGCGCAAGCTGTATCACGCCGTCGTCGATCTGTCCGCGCATCCGGCGGCCGTACCGCTCCTGGCGCTTGTGGCCTTTACCGAATCGATCTTTTTCCCGATTCCACCGGATGCGATGCTGATCCCGATGAGCGTTGCCCGTCCGCGGCGCGCACTGTACTATGCCGGCGTTTGTCTGGCCGCCTCGATTGCGGGCGCCGGCATCGGCTACTGGCTCGGTGCGGCCGCCATGGATTCCGTCGGCCAGCAGATCGTGGCCCTCTACGGCCTGCAGGAGAAACTGGAGCAGATGTTTCTCTGGTATAAGGACTGGGATGCCTGGATCGTCATGATCGCAGGCTTTACGCCAATTCCCTACAAGCTCATCACGCTGTCCGCCGGTGCGGCTCATGTCGATCTCGGCGTCTTTTTCCTCGCCAGCATCCTCAGCCGCGGGGCACGGTTTTTTCTTGTCGCTGGCCTGCTGATGGCCTGGGGGGAGCGTGCGGCGCATTTCATCGAACGCCATTTCGACACATTGACGCTGATATTCGCAGCTCTGCTTGTCGGTGTAGCCCTGCTGAGCCTGCACTAAGTGCTGCAAGGGTGATTCCGGGACAGTTTTCAGTATGATGTATCGGCGATCTGCAACCGGGAGCAAGGAATCATCATGTCACGCGTACCCATGACGCCTGAAGGCTACCAGAAGCTGACAGAAGAGCTGGAGCATCTGAAGAAGGTCGAACGACCGAAGGTCATCGATGATATCGCGACTGCGCGCGCACACGGCGATCTGTCCGAAAACGCCGAATATGACGCCGCCAAGGAGCGCCAGGGGTTCATCGAGGCCAGAATCCGTGAACTGGAGGCCAAGATCGGCCTCGCAGAAGTCATCGACCCGGCAACGGTCGAATCGGATCGCATCCAGTTCGGGGCGACCGTTCGTCTGCTGGATCTCGATACCGACAAAGAAGTGACATATCAGATCGTCGGTGATGATGAAGCAGATCCGAAGGCCGGCCGCCTCAACGTGCACAGCCCCGTCGCCAGAGCGCTGATCGGCAAACGTGTCGGCGACGAAGTGGAAGTCCACACCCCCGGTGGCGAACGCGCCTACGAGGTGCTCGACATTCTTTACAAGTAGGATGCCCATGGCGGATGCCACACTTCACTGCCGCCGTTTGCGCGACTCGGCAAGGCTACCAACGAAAGGTCATTCCGACGATCTGGGGTGGGATTTGTATGCCGAATCGTCGACCACCGTCGCACCCGGAACGGTCGCGCGAATTTCGACCGGTATCGCTGTTGCCTTCCCGGACGGCATCGGCGCGCTCATCAAGGACCGCAGCTCGATGGCGGCAAGGGGTCTGCATTGTCTTGCCGGCGTGATCGATCCAGGCTACCGCGGCGAGATTCTGGTTGTCGTCGCAAACCTCGGTCCCGATGCCATCGACATCGCGGCGGGCGACCGCTTTGCCCAGATGCTCCTGTTCCCGGTCGTGCGCGCGCAGATCCGGGAGACCCGCGATCTCGACGACACGGCGCGCGGGAGCGGCGGATTCGGCTCGACTGGTGCGTAGACTCCTGCCGATATTCGCATTGCTGTTGGCGGTCTCGGCCACAGCCGAGACGCCAACCGACGATCCACGGCGCGATCGCGTCGTCGACATTTTCGAGGCGACTCGCCCGGGCGTCGTCAATATCTACACGACTCGCATCGTCGAACGATCTCCGTTTCGAGGATGGCCGTACGGCATGTTGTTCGACGAATTTTTCGGACATCGAGCACCCGTTCAGAAGGTGCCGATTCGCAGCCTCGGCACAGGTTTTCTGGTGGATCGTGATGGACATGTGCTGACCAATTATCACGTTGTCGCCCGCGCGGACGACATCCGCGTGCGCATGAGCGACGGGACGTCGGTATCGGCCGAACTGATCGGCGCAGCGCCCGACGCCGATCTGGCAGTGATTCGCCTGGATGCCGAAAAGGGCACATTGCCAGCACCGCTTGAATTTGCGCAAGATCGGCCACTAATCGGAGAGACCGCGATCGCGATCGGCAATCCATACGGTCTCGACCACAGCGTTACCGTCGGCGTCGTCAGCGCACTTGATCGCACATTGGAGGCCGATGGTCGCACCTATGCCGGGGTACTGCAAACCGACGCCTCGATCAATCCGGGCAATTCCGGCGGCCCCCTGCTCGACATTCGCGGCAAGGTCATCGGTGTCAATACGGCGATCTACCAGGAGGCGCAGGGGATCGGATTTGCCATCCCGGCCGATACCGCGCAACGCGTCGTCGCTGAGCTGACCTCTCACGGCACGATCACGACGGGCTGGTTGGGCATCGTCGTACAGGGTCTCGATGCACAACTTGCCGCAGCGCTCGGTCTTCGGCACCACGATGGCGCCGTCATCGCTGATGCGGTCGCCGACAGCCCTGCCGCGAAAGCAGGACTCCAGGCCGGAGACGTGATTCTCGGCGCTGGTGGACATCGCATCCGCAGCGCGAGGGAACTCGAAGCCATGCTGGAGACGTTCCCGACAGGAACTGTAATCACGATCCAGATCTGGCGCGAAGGCAAGGAGCTTGAACTGCGTGCGATCGTCGGTGCCTATCCGAAAAAGCGCATCAACGGCTGGTTTGATCGTATCGGCCTGCGCACGAAAGATCTTGGAAAAAGCTGGCTGGTCGCTGGCGTCACGCCCGGCTCCGTCGCCGCGGACATCGGTTTCCG
>RFIY01000144.1 GCA_003695505.1 Candidatus Dadabacteria bacterium
CTCGTGTTGCGGATTCTCGATACGTCCCAGGTCATCCTTGACCTGGAACAGCTCGGCGTCGAAGCGGACACCATGGAGCGCTGGCGAACCCTGATTCGTCGCCCGCACGGCATCATTCTCGTCACCGGGCCGACCGGGTCCGGGAAAACAACAACGCTGTATGCCAGTCTGTCCGAGATCAACAGTCCCGACAAGAACATCCTGACAATCGAAGACCCCGTCGAGTATCAGCTCCAGGGCATCGGTCAGATGAACGTCAACCCGAAGATTGATCTGACGTTTGCGTCGGGGCTGCGTACGATCTTGCGCCAGGATCCCGATGTCATTCTGGTTGGTGAGATTCGGGACCTCGAGACGGCCGAAATCGCCATCCAGGCCAGTCTGACGGGGCACCTGGTGTTCAGCACGCTGCATACGAATGATGCGCCAGGAGCCGTGACGCGGCTTGTCGACATGGGCGTCGAACCGTTTTTGGTCGCCAGCTCGTTGATGGCTGTATCGGGCCAGCGGCTGGTGCGCAAGATCTGTCCGGATTGTCGGACGCCGGTCGAAGTTCCCGCCGCAGCGTTGCGCGAAATCGGCCTGACGGTCGATGATCTGCCCGAAGGTACCGTGTTTGAAGGGGCTGGCTGCGAACGATGTATGGGGACAGGTTACAAGGGGCGGATTGCGATCAACGAATTGATGCTGATCAGTGAGCGCATCCGTTCGATGATTACGCAGAACAAGGACTCGGGCGCGATTCGCAAGGTTGCAGTCGGCGAAGGGATGCGTGGTCTGCGCGAGGATGGCGCCCGCAAGGTGGCTCGTGGACTGACGACGATTTCGGAGGTTCTCCGGGTGACCCAGGAAGACCTGATGGATCAGTAGTGCCTGTCTTTCGTTACAAGGCTTATGACGCCAGCGGGCGCATCCAGCGTGGCACGATCGACGAGGAAACACGCAAGGCTGCCGTTAACCGCCTCAAACAGCAGCGACTCGTGCCGGTCGATGTGGAGGCGGTGCATGATCAGGGACCGGGCGCCGGCGGACGATCGCGGCGCGCACGGACGCGTGTGTCACTCAAGGATGTGGCGATGTTTACGCGCCAGCTCGCAACCCTGGTCAACGCCGGCCTGCCACTTGTCGAAGCTCTGACAGCAGCGGTAGAGACGACGGATCCGGGGCCGATGCAGACCGTTGCGGCTCAGGTTCGCGACCACGTCAATGAAGGCTCATCCCTGGCCGACGCGCTGCGCCGTTATCCGCGTGCGTTCAATGACCTGTATGTGAATATGGTTCGCGCGGGCGAGGAGTCGGGCACACTCGAAATCGTTCTGGAGCGGCTGGCGGATTTTTTGGACGGGCAGATCGAATTGCGGAACCAGATCACGGGAACCCTTGCGTACCCCGCGATCATGTTTCTGATGATGCTGGGTGTCCTGGGCGTACTGTTCGTATTCGTGATTCCCCAGATCGTTCAGGTGTTCGACCAGACCGGACAGGAATTGCCGTTGCCGACGAAAGTCCTGATCGGCACGACAACGTTGGTCAGCGAATATGGTGGGCTGATTCTGGTGGCGCTGGCCGCCCTGGCGTATGGTGTGCATCGCTGGCTGCAGACGCCGGCCGGACGGGCACGCTGGGACCGGTTGCGTTTGCGTTTGCCTGTTCTGGGCATGTTGTTCGAGAATATCGCGCTCAGCCGTTTCGCACGCACACTATCGACATTGCTTTCGTCGGGCGTTTCGTTGCCTGTCAGCCTGAAGATTGTTCGAGAAGTCGTTGGTAATACAGTGTATGCAGATGCGGTCGACCGCGTTTATGATGCCGTCGTCGAGGGCGGTGGACTCGCGAAGCCGCTCCGTAACGCCGGTGTCTTTCCTTCGACGATGGTTCGCATGGTCGCGGCGGGTGAGCAGAGTGGCGAGCTGGAGGACATGCTGGGACGGGTCGCACACGCGTATGATCGCGAGGTGGAGCTTCGGCTGTCGATCGTGACACGCCTGCTGGAGCCGATCATGATCGTCGTCATGGGCGGAATGGTATTCTTTATCATGCTGAGCATTCTGATTCCGATGTTTCAGATCAATCAGTTCGTCTGACTGCGGGAACAAAAAGGCCCTCGACGGGTTCAAATTCTGAAAACGACAACGACAGGAACGTAAGAAGTGAGACGATATCCAGACAGTCTGGCGCGACGCGCAATGGAAGGGTCACGCGGATTCACGCTGATCGAGATCATGATTGTCGTCGTGATTATTGGTTTGCTCGCCGGTCTGGTGGCCGTGAATCTCCTGCCACAGGCCGAGAAGGCGAAAAAGACGGCGGCGAGATCCCAGATGAAGTCGATCGAGAACGCGCTCGAATTGTACAAGCTGGATACGGGCCGTTACCCAAGCACCGACCAGGGGCTCGAAGAGCTGGTTCACCCATCCAACAATCAGCCCCCGTACCTCAAGGGTGGCAAGCTGCCGAAGGATCCGTGGGGCAATCCCTTCTCGTATCTTGCACCGGGCGCGAATGGCCAGCCGTACGAGATTCTGAGCTACGGCGCCGACGGCCAGCCCGGCGGATCCGGCGAGGATGCCGATATCTCGAACTGGGGCAGTGACGAAGACGAGTAAACCTCGCGCCGGCGCGGGGTTTACGCTGATCGAGTTATCGTTTGTGATGTTGCTGATGGGGATTTTCATCCTCATCGCACTGCCGAACGTTGCCCGCGGTCTGCGACCTGAGCGTACACCATTCGAAGAGCTGTCGCTCTGGTTCGAGATCATCCACGAGCGCACCGTATTCCGCCGTGAGGTCATCCTTGTCGAAATTGATCCCGAAGAAGGTGTGCTGCGCGCGGTGTCGCCGGTCCCGGTCAATGAACAGACAGACGAATCGGGTGAAAAGACAGCCGTTGTCGACCTGCCCGAAATCGAAGATCCTTTTTTTCCGGCGAAGCTCGAATTGCCCGATGGCTACCGGTTTGAGGACGTCCAGTCCGGTGACGGCAAACGATTCGATCGGGACAAATACTACCAGGTGTTTTACCCGTGGGGCTGGACAGACCCGCTGACGCTGCATCTGTACGACCCTGATCGCAAGATTTATACGGGGTTCGTCCGCAGTCCAACAGGCCATATCTCGTGGCAGGAGGGGTATCGGGAGCGATTCGTGGATCAGACGGACGAGGTGGGTGGCTGATGCGGGGTCGGCGCTCTCCGGCGGGGTTTACCCTGATTGAAGTGCTGATTGCGTTCGGTATCATCGCGACGGCACTGATTGCATTGATCGGGTTGCAGGTCGACAGCCTGCGTACGCTGGACCGCCTGACCGAGCGGCTCGAGGCATCACTGTTTGCAGACGACGCGATCGTGCGCTATCAGCTACAGCAGCAGGGTTACCAGGTCGAAAAGGTCCACCCGGTATACACCGAGCACCACAGTGTATGGGAACCCGAGATCGAGACGGCGCCGCTCGAGTCAGACGATCTCCCGTTTTTGCCGGTTTATCCGGTGGGCTGGCAGGTCGAATGGTTGCAGGTCAGTGTTCGCGACGGCGACCGGGAACTGGCCCACCGACGGATGCTGTGGATCCACACAACCAATCCAGATGATTTCGGATCGTCGCATGCCTCGTCTGCCGGTGCTGCGACCGCAGGAACCGTTGGAGCGGGTCCCTGATGCGACGGAGATCAAGGTCAGAGTCGGGGTTTACGCTGATCGAGCTGATGCTTGCATTCGCACTGTTTTCGCTGATGCTCGTCGCGACATACCAGGTCATCAGCCACGCGACACGCTCTCGCGAGGTCGCGCAGCGGCGGGCGCGGTTGCTCGAAGCTGCAGCCGCGATGTTCGAACGCCTCGAACGCGAAATCCAGACAGCCTATGTCGCGACTCGCGAGGCAGATCAGCCGCGAACCGTTTTTGTCGGGCTGGATCGAAGCGATGATATTCCGCGGGATGGCCTGATTCTGACATGCCAGTGTGGCGAGATCTGGACACTGGGACTGGCCGACTCGAATCGGACGCCACATACCGAAGTCGCATACGAGTTCGCGTTTTCGGATGAGTATGACGCAACGGTCCTGTTTCGGCGAGAAGATCAGACCATGGATGCCGATCCCGAAGATGGCGGGTTCATCGATCCGCTGTGGCCGGAAATCCGGGGGATGAACCTGCGTTTTCTTGATCCGGCATCGCGTGGCTGGAAGGACAGTTGGGACAGTGCCGCCAATGCAAATGTGCCGCTGCCGCAGGCGGTCGAAGTAACGCTCTACCTCGGTGATCCAGATGCGGAGGGCGCCGACCAGATGCTCGTCGTGGGCAAGACGATCGTACTTCCCACGGTATTCCCGGCGTCGTGATGCGATCCCTGCGGGCAACCGGCGCAGGTGAGCGTGGGGCGGCACTGGTGATGGTCGTCGGCTTGGTCGTGCTGATGACAGCACTTGTCGTTGGTGTGCAGTACGAAATCGGCCGTGGGATTGCCTGGGTACGGACGGTGCAGGACAATGGCGAGGCACGGCGAATGGCCGAGGTTGGCCTGAACGCCGCCATGATGCTGCTCAAGTATGACTACGAGGAGGACACGCGCAACAACCGCAAGGTCGATTACTATTTTGCGGTGAATGTGCCCGATGATCCGGTGGCTGCGATGGAAATGCTGGCGAACGCCAGCGAGTTCTGGAGCCTGTTCGTGCCGGGGCAGGGTGCATCGCAGATGCTGGCGTCACTTGGGATCGGCGGCAACCTGATCCCGATCGCGGACGTCGGCGCCTTCGAGATCAGCATCGAAGACGAATCCGCCAAGTACAACGTGCACCGCCTGTTCAAGCCCGCCGGGACAAAGATCGACGATGTCGAGGCAAGAGCAGCCATTGGCGGGATCTCATACCTGCTCGGAGACGATCATCTGGCGCGCCGGATCGTCGCGGCACTGATCGACTGGATGGACCGGGATGACCAGCTCGTCGATCCGACGGGTGCCGAGAGTTTTCAGTATCAGAGCCTGGATGCGCCATATATGACGCGCAACGGTCCAATTCAGTCGATCGAGGAATTGCGCGCGATTGCCGGCGTTGACGAGGATGTCTACCAGTCCCTGGTTTCCGGGGTCACCGTCTGGCCCAATGATCTGCGGGTCTTTTCGCAGTACAAGATCAATGTCAACACGGCTTCCGAAGACGGCCTGGCTTTCCTGCATCGCGACATCGACACACCAACGATCGACGCGATTCTGTCGGGTCGCGACCCGGATCCCTATGAACGTATGAGCGATTTCACCGAAATCCTCAAGCAGGAGGGCATGATCGAGCTGTACGATGACCGCGATCCGAAGACGAGTGAAGAGATCGCGGCCCGCCAGATCGTTGGTTTTCGGTCGCGGGCCTTCAAGATTCGTTCGACCGGATATACCGATGCCGGGCAGGCAACCCTTGAGGCGGTCGTCGACAGAAATCCCGATACCGGTAAAATGCGTGTACTGTACCGGCGCTGGCTGACGCTGGTCGAACCATCCTGATTTGCTGTGGAGTAGCGCATGCTCGATCCGTTCTACGATGATTTTTTGAAAGACGAACATCGACTCTTTTACGAGACGTGTCTGCGATTCGCGCGCGAAGAGATCGCGCCGCACGCCGTCGAGTGGGAAGAAGCCGAATGCTTTCCTCGCGAACTGTACCAGAAGGCGGCGCAGGCGGGTATTCTGGGTGCAAGCTTTCCGACGGCGTATGGTGGTGCGACGGATGAGCACGACCCGTTTCTGGCGATCATCACGACCGAGGCGCTGCTGCAAGGCGGATCGACTGGTGTGGTCGTCGGTCTGGGCAGCCTCGGGATTGCGCTGCCGCCGATCATGTTTCTGGGTACGGAAGCCCAGAAACAGCGTTTCGTGCCGCCGGTGCTGGCTGGCGAAAAAATCGCCGCGCTCGCTGTTACGGAGCCGGGAGCTGGGTCGGATGTGGCTGGCATCCGTACGCGAGCTGTTCGAGATGGCGACGACTATATCCTGAATGGGACAAAGACATTCATTACCAGCGGCGTCCGCGCCGACCAGATAACGGTACTGGCACGCACCGGAGACGATCCGCATGGCGGGCTGACGTTCTTCGTTGTCGAGAAAGACATGCCCGGGTATACCGTGTCTCGCTCACTCAAAAAGATGGGCTGGCGCGCCAGCGATACAGCCGAATTGTCTTTCGACGACGTGCGCGTACCCGCCGCGAATCGCCTGGGCCCCGAAGGCTCTGGCTTTCTGGCTGTCATGCAAAACTTTCAGAACGAACGACTCGGACTGGCAGCTTACGCCGTTGCGAGCGCCGAGATTGCGCTGGCGGAGGCCGAGAACTGGGCGCGTGAACGTGAGGCGTTTGGACGTCGGCTGATGGACTTCCAGGTGACGCGCCACAAGCTGGCACGAATGGCGACGCGCGTACGGGCGGCCAGGACGTTTACCTATCAGGTCGCCCGGCGCATGCAACAGGGGCATGACGCCGTCGAGGCGGTCAGCGAGTGCAAAAACTTTGCCTGTGATGTTGCACAGGAAGTGTGTTATGAAGCCGTGCAGATCTTCGGCGGAATGGGCTATATGCGAGAGACGTTCGTTGAACGTCTCTACCGTGATGTGCGCCTGTTGCCGATTGGCGGCGGCACATCCGAAATCATGAACGAGATCATCAGCCGGGTGCGTGGCTACGGCCGACGCGACTCACGCTGAAACGCGAACGAG
>RFIY01000145.1 GCA_003695505.1 Candidatus Dadabacteria bacterium
CGTAGCCACCCACGCAGCGGGAACCGATCGGGATTCGCGCTGTCGAAACTGGTATGATTGAGCTGATGACATCCAAACTGCCGCCCGACGACACCACGGTGACCAGCATCCACCCGGAGGTTACTCCGGATGAGGAGCTGGTGCGCCACTTCCTGGCCGGAGACGAAGGCGCCTTCGATATCCTCGTCGTCCGCTACCAGGATCGGCTCTTCAACTTCAGCATGCGCTTCACGTCGAACGCATCCGATGCCGAAGAGATCGTCCAGGAAACCTTCATCAAGGCCTACAAGGGACTCGGACGTTTCCGCGGTGACGCGCGCGTATCGACCTGGCTGTTTCAGATCGCCAAAAACCTCTGCATCAACAAGTTCCATCGCAAACGGCGCCGAATGGACCATCGCAAGGTCAGCATCCAGCAATCACAACACGACGATGACCTGCCGCTCGTACAGATCGAAGCAGAGGGGCCGGACGCATTCGACGTCCTCGCCAACCAGGAAATCAACGACATACTGCAAGAGGCGATCACCGAACTCGACCCGCATTTTCGCAGTGCGTTGATCCTTCGCGACATCGAAGACCTCGACTATTCCGAGATCGCCGAAATCCTCGAAGTTCCCGTGGGCACGGTCAAGAGCCGTATCCACCGGGCCCGACAGGAATTGCAGCGGCGGCTGAGCCCGTTCGTGGAGGAGCTGTTATGACGGAAACGCGCTCAACAGATGAACGGTGGAACGAGATGCTCCAGGACTGGGCGGAAGATCGGCTTCGTGGTGCAGACCTGGCTGCCTTCGAACGGAAAATGCGTGACGATGCGTCATTTGCACGACAGGCCCGGATGTATCGGGCAACCATACAGGCCTGCCGTGATCTGCCACGCCACGAAATGTCCGAGTTCGGTCGCGCCCGCCTGCAGCGTCGTTTGCAGCAACAGCGTCAACGGACACCTGCACTGCGGCGGCTGGCTCGACCGCTCGGCTACGCGACGGCTGCGGTGCTGCTGCTGACAGTCGGATTCGCAACCGGGCGGCAGTTTCAGCTCGACCGGCAGGCGGCCGCTGTTCAGGCGCTGCCATCGCCCAATCCAAAACTTCTGCTGCGCGATGCACGCACCGGTGGATGGCTCGATCCCGACACCCTCGCCGAACAGGTCCGTCGTTCTCGAATGAATTTTGCTGTCGTGCCTCGTGTGCGCAAGGCGCCCGAAGCCGCGCAACCCGATGTCGAACGGGCACGGGAGCAGATTGAAGCTGCACTGAAGCGCCATCAGCTCGACACGCGAACCGTACAGTTCTTCGCGCCGGTACCCGCCGAAGGCGATCTGCTCAGCGGCCCCGAAGTGGAGCTCTGGGTCCAGCCTGTTTCCGTCGACATGCGCTGAGCCTGCGGTGCGCCTGCTGCGCGCCACTTGGTCCGGACCGGCCCCGTTGGATGCAACCGGGCCGGTTTCGTGTGTCATCGACGGGCAAGATGCGCTGCAAGCGGACGCGCCGACCGTCTGGAGCCACCTCGCCGAGCTTGATCTACCACTGCAGACGGTCGTCGTCGTGCAACACAAGCATGTCCGCGTTTCCGATACCGGCCTTGCGGTCGCCGCAGAGCTCGCGGTGCGTGGTTTCATCGGCCTTGTCGAATCGGAATCACCCACGGATGCGGCGCACTGGTTCGCGGCACCTGGCCCTCCGCTGCATGCCTACGGCAACACCGTCATCGGGCTGTACCGGGAAGCCGCCGAGTCCGCTCGTCCTCTTGCCGACCTGGTCTGTTTCCGACCGGCCGTACTGAACCGTCGCCTCGAAGACGCGGCCACCGACGCGGCGCTCGGTGACCTGCTGGTTGCACACCCGGACTGGCTGGGCGTCGCCTTGCGCACAGCGGTGCGATAATAAGCCCGAGCACCTGATTCATCCCCGCGCCCATCCCTGGCGCGGCTTCGCACCAGGACGATGCCCCTCCTTCTGACCGCCGCCGAAATCTGCCTGCCCGTCGCCGTCTGCATCGCGGCGGGCTGGACGCTGGCGCGGCGCACCGGATTGAGCGCCGCGCCGCTGGCCGGCGCGGCGGTTCACGTATTTGGGCCGGCGCTGCTGCTGGCGAACGTACCGCCGAATCTGGCCGCCCGACCGATGCTGCCGGTCGTGCTGCTTGGCACGGTCGGGCTGACCGGGCTCGCTGCCCATGCGGCCGGGCGCCTGCTGAAGCTGCGCGACCGAACCGAACGCGTCTCGCTGCTGCTTGGCGCGATGCTGTGCAATTTCGGGTTCTTCGGCATCCCGATCGTCGAAGCCGCACTCGGCAGCGATGCACGCGCCCAGGCGCTCGCGGTACTCGTGATCCTGAACATCCCGACCGGTTTTCTGTCTGCCTGGTTCGCGAGTCCCAACCCGCAATTTGCGATGGCGATGCGGCATACGCTTTCGTCACCGTTCAACTGGGCGATCGTCGCGAGCATTGCGATGAGCCTGATGGGCTGGTCGCTGCCGTCGCTCGTTCAGCCTGCAGCGGATCTGCTGGCCGGCGGCGCGATCCCGGCGGGTCTCGTCGTGCTGGGCATGGAGCTGGCGCGCCTCGGACCGTCGCCGCAACAACGGCGCATCGTCGCGACCGCGGTCGGCCTACGCCTGCTGGTTGGACCGCTGATTGCCTGGGCACTCGCCCTGCTGACCGGTCTGTGGCGCGAACCGGCCTGGGCGCAAAGCGCGATCCTGCAGATGGCCACGCCGGCCGGCATCACACCGCTGATCTTCCTGGCGGCGTCCGGTCAGCGCAGCACCGCGCTGGCGGCCGTCGTCTTCTGGAGCACGATCGTATCGCTCGCGACCGTGCCGCTGTTTGCCATCGCGCTGCGGCTGGCCAGCAGCTGACGGATGCCCGGCTCAGGGCATCGGCGTCATCGGCTCCGATTCCGCGCGTGTCCCGAACACATACACCAGACCGAAACGCGCATCGAACCTGAACTGCGTCTGTGTGTCGTTCAGCGGGCCGACGTTGGGATAGATGTCGACGACCGGCGCAACCGACATCGTCAGCCACAGCGGCGCATCGGGAATCCCGTAGCGCACACCGAGTGGCGCTTCGACACCGACACCATTCAGGTCGATGACATGGCCACGCACGCCGCCACCAACGAACGGCACGATGCGGCCGGCTCCGGTATCGTATCCGGGCCCGATATCACCAAGCGCATCGAGCGCCAGAAAAAGCTGGTTGCTGCTTCCAAAAGCCGGCGCAACCCGACCTTCGAGCATCCAGCGCGGATGCACGCGCCCCGAAACGGTCAGTGCGCCACCGACTGGCGTACTCTGCAACGCGGCACCGACACCCACTTCGGCTGCGCGCACGCTGCTCATCCCGGCAACCAGCAGCATCGCGGCGCAGAACAGTGCGCCGCGTGCAAACTTCGCGATCCGTTTCACGATGCTGAACCTCCGCGTGATTGTGCCGATGTTACCAGCGCTTGCGAAACTCCGTGCCACGGCACTTCGGGCAGGGTGGAATATGGCCGGTGTCCTTCATTCGCAGCTCCTCGCCGCAGTTGACACACACCAGCGTCCCCGGCCCGGTGACCTGCCCGGTACGATACGTTCGCGCTTCATCGAGGCGAGACGCCAGTTGTTCGAGCGCGCCGCTGGCCTTCTCGGTCACCTTCGCGGCGAGACTCAGGAATCCGGCATTGAGACGCGACGGATGCAGCTCGGTCTTCGCGCGCTCGACGAGACGGCGCAGGTCGTCCTCGGTTGCGGCCAGATCGCGTTTCAGAAACTCCGACAGCTCGTCCAGCTCTTCGCGGGTGTATTTTCCGGCCTTGTCGAGCCATTCCTGGGCCCGCTCGACCGCCTGTTCGATCGCGTCTTCGGCCTGGTCGCCAAGCTCGTCAAGCGTTTCCCGCGCCTTTTCGGCCAGCTCCTCGTAGCCACGGACCAGACGTTCGCGCAGTTCCTGGACTTCCTGATCAGTGCGTTGTTCTTCAGACATCGGGAACCCTCCCATCTGCGCCGGTGCGGAACCGACAGTTTGACCTGTTGTCTACACAATGGGAAAATAGGCGCCGATTGACCTTTGTCAAGGGACACACGCTGAAACCGCAACTCGATCGCCCGGTCACCGTATTCGATCTCGAAACCACCGGGATCGACCCATTTCAGGACCGCATCGTCACCGTGGGTGTCGTGCGGCTCGAACCGGATTTTTCCATTTCGTTTGCGCGGGAATGGCGTGTCAACCCCGGCGTACCGATACCCGCCGCAGCGGCAAACGTCCACGGCATACGTGACGAGGACGTCCGCGATGCGCCGCCACTGGCCGCAATCGCCGATGACCTGCTGGCACCATTCACCGACGCGGTCCCGGCCGGATTCAACGTCCTGCACTACGACCTGCCCCTGATCGTCCGTGATTTTGAGCGGCACGGCATCCGCAGCCATCTGCGCGACGATTCTCCGGCGATCGATGTGATGCAGTTGTTTCACCGGCACCGCGCCGCCGGCAACCAGCCACGGCGACTCGAGGATGCGGTCCGCCTCTATCTGAACCGCCGCCACGAAGATGCGCACGGTGCGCTGGCAGATGCCAGGGCTACCGCGGAGTTGCTACCGGCCCTGATCGAGCGTCACGACCTGCCGACCGATACGGCGGCGCTCTGTGACCTGTGTATTTCCCGCTTCGTCGACCCCTACGACGACGACGGTCGTCTGGTCCGACGTGGCGACGATCTGGTGTTGACGTTCGGCAAGCACCGCGGTCGCAGCCTGCGCGAACTGGCCGGAGAGGATCCCGGTTATCTGCGCTGGATGCTGACGAAAGACTTCTCCGACACCATCCTCGACGCGGTTCGCGACGCGCTCGAGGCCAGCCGATAGAGCGGGTAGATTCAACCGTCCAAGTGCAACCGTTGTCATCCCGGCCTTGAACCGGGGTCCATCTGCCGCAACGCCGATGTCCACCGAGCTGGACCCCGGATATCCGCCCGCGGCGGATTCCGGGGCGACGAAGTGGGGGGCAGTGCGAGATCCGGGGACAGGTGGTCGATGAGTCTGCGATGCGGCGGGTTGCCCTTGGCGACTAGGCTGCCACGGACTCGGTAAACGCGAATTGAATCTCGCGTGCGTTGTCGACCATTTCGGACGCATGCAATATTTCTATGCGCACAATTTCATCGTCAAAGCTGTAATCGACAATCACGTTTGGGCGAATCTCGTCCGAATCGCGGATTTCGACATCTTTGAAGGTGATGGTCATCGAGTCTGTCTCTTTGTCATAGACCACCTTCATGATTCGCCCTCCTTCAGATAGCGCGCAATCTTCGTAACTTTGTATGCAGTGATCACGATGCGCTCATTTTTGTCTCTTCTATCACAACTCGAAGCAAGACCTGCTTGTCAAGTCTCTCGTCATGGCAGCGCCGCATGTAAACAACGCGGGATCGCGGATGGCCTGGTTCCTTGCGTTCCGGAGACGCAATGGTCTTTTCGACTTCCGTCTTGTCGATCTTGCGTGCGCGCAGATTCTCGAGCGCATGACCACTGTAGCGAACAGGTTTGCTCATCGTCCGATAGTGTAACCGACGTATCGCCTTCCGCCCCCTCACCA
>RFIY01000146.1 GCA_003695505.1 Candidatus Dadabacteria bacterium
GCCCTGGATGACCGCGACGTCTTCGAATGGCTTGTAACCCTCGACGTCAATGGCAACCTGATAGGCGCCCGGTGCGACCGACGAAACCGACAGCGCACCGCCGTCTGATGTCAGGATCGTCCGCTCGTCTCCCGGACCGGTCAGCTTGACCGGGACGCCCGAACACAAGCCGAGGTCCTGAAGCTTGACCGTCGCGGTCAGTGATAATTCGATACTCGTATTCGAGTCGAATGCAACACCGGTCGGCGCGGGTGTGACGCTATTTCCACCTGAACAGGCGGTTAGAGCACCAGAAATCACAACCGGCAGAATTCGCCGGATGTTCAACGATGAGCACATTATTGCCACCACAGCCTCCAGACACAGTTTTCGAAACACCTGATTTTATCATTGCCTCCGCGCATCTGTATGTGAGCAGCATCACGTCTGCGGCACACCGCTCCATGCAAGATCCGGTATGACCGATGTTCGATATTTTCGCGGCGACGGCCCAGGCCATCATCAGGAACCGATCGCCGATGCCGAGCCACTCGACCGCGATTTCGGAGGCGCATTTCTTACCCGAACTGCTCCGAGATTCCCAGGACACCTGGAACTGCGCAACGGCTCCGCCGACCCCGCAGACTGACGCAACACATCCGGTTGACTGACGGGTTGCGCCGCAGGTTCAACAGGCTGCTAGCATGGTGCTGTGATGGAAACCTCCGAATACCGACAACGCTTCGATGAGGAATTGCGGCGGATTGCGCGCGATTCGTTTCGACTGATCACCGGAGCGGCAATCGTCATCTTCATCCTGCTGATTCCGGTGAATCTGCACCTGGCGATCGCCCCCTGGAGAATCCCGGCCGTCGCGATCACGGCCACACTCGTACTGATTTTTCTGGCAACGCTGCTGCTTGATCTGTGGCGGCCGCTACAACCTGCGGTAACGGTACATTTGCTCGCCGGCTTTGCCTGCCTCCTTGCCGTATCGAACATGGTTGCGTTACTCGCCTGGCAACGACCCGAGGCCAGTGGGTTCGAACTGCTGCTGTTGCTTGCGCTCGCCTATTTCATGCTGCCGACCATCTGGTTCACCGGCATTGTCGCCCTGGTCTTCGCGACATTCGAGCTGGCGGTGTGGCTGATTGGCGGCGGATCCGGATGGATGCTGTCGCGAATGCTGTTGATCATTGCGGTATTCGTATCGTACGTCATTCGCATCGGTCGTTTTCAGAATATTTCGAAGTTACTCGATGCGCAGCTCGCACTTGGCGAACGCACGCGACAGTTGCAACGCTTGTTGCGCCAGGAGCGACGCGACCGAACGCGGTCAGGCAATGTCCAGGACCACGGAGATGCTCCCGTCATCGATCAGGACGCGATTGATGAACTGGAGACCGAGGTGCGATTGCGAGAAGAATTATTGAGTCGCCTGAACCGGGACACGGCGACGCCGCTAACGGCTATCCTCGGGTTTTCCGACCTGCTCCTGCATCGCACGACCCAGCCAGACGTGCGCCAGTTTGCTACCTGGATTCGCCGCGCCGCGCACCGCCTTCAGTCCGGCGTCACCAATGCCCTCGACCTCACCCGGCTTGAAGCTGGAGAACTCGAGGCAACACTGGCCGTCTGCGAACTGAAACCGTTGCTGAGCAACATCGCCGCGCGTTGGGGGATCGTCGCTGAAGACCGGGGTATTGAACTGCGCACCTTTCTCGAGCCCTGTAGCGTCACGACGGATCAGGATCGCCTGGAGCGTATCCTGGACCAGCTCGTCGAAGATGCGATCCGGGCGACCGGCGATGGCTGGGTGGCCCTGTCTGCCGCCCGCACCGACGACACACATGCCGTGATCGAGATCCGCGACACTGGTAACCGATCCGCAATGTCGCCGGCCTTCCGCAAAGAAAGTGACATGACGTTGCAGATCGCGCAGCGTGTCGCCCGGCAAATCGCGGGTGACGTTGACATTGCAGAAGACGCCAGCGGACGGATCGTACGCATTACGCTGCCTCTGACCGCCACCACGGCCACTACCACACAAGCCAGATTCCCGCAGGACGACGAGTTGCGGGTACTCATCGTCGACGATGACCCTCAATGCCTTCGACTCGTCAGCGAGGTCCTCGGCGAAATTGCATCGATCCACACTGCGACGACACCCGATGAAGCCGTCGATCTGGTCACACAGCATCGATTCGATCTGGCATTACTCGACATCAACCTGAAGCATCCGTCGATCGATGGAACGGAACTGCTTCAGCGTCTGAGACGTCTGCCCGGCTGGCAGGATGTACCTGTCCTTGCGTTGACGGCCTACGCACTCAAACAGGATCGCGAAAACTTCCTCGACATGGGCTTCGATGGCTACGTCGCGAAACCGTTTTCACCGCAAACGCTCGCCGATCAGGTCGCACGTTTTCTGCCGCGAAGCTGAGTCCTGCCAGACGTTATTTCGCTCCTGCGTCAAGCACGAACAACAGGGCCGCTTCGGGCTTCAGATACCGTTCGATGACCTTCTGCACCTGCTTTCGATCGACGTGAGCAATCTCGTCCGCAAACCGTCGGACGTAGTCCCACTGCCCCTGCAGCAACTGCCCTGATGCCCACGCCGACGCTCGTGCGGACGTGGCCTGCAACCCAATATCCATGTTGCCGAGCAGGAACCGTTTACCCCGCTCGACCTCTTCCCGCGTAATACCGGACCGACGCAATTCATCGACAACGCGCTGGAACTCGGCAATCGATGCATCCCGTTTGTCGGGTGCACAACCAATGTAAAACGCAAAGAAGCCGGTGGCTTCAGGATAGGAATCGAACGCGGTAACGGAATACGCGAGGCTCTTCTTGTCTCGAAGCTCGGTAAACAGCCGCCCGCCCATGCCACTCAATGCCGCGTCGAGCACGCGCAAGGCCGCGCGATCCGGAGAATGGCGGTCGACCGTCGGGAATGCCCAGATAATATGCGTCTGGTTTCCCGGATCCGCAACGCTGCGCTCGCCCCGCACAACGGGTACGGCCGCTTCCGGGACCGTGACATCCTCCAGTTCGGACCGTCCTGTTTCGCGCCACCAGCCACGCATCTTCTGCGCAATCGCTTTCACATCGACGTCGCCAACCACCGACACGACAACCGGCAGGTGGGACAGTACCCGCCGATGAAGATCGCGCAGGTCATCCCGCGCAATCGCCTGAACAGTCTCTGTCGTGCCAAGCAACGATCGTCCGTACGGATGCGCTCCGTAGAACGCTTCGAGAAATTGCTTGTATGCATAGCGAAACTTGTTCTCGCGTGTCGCCTCGATCTCACGCAATTGATCTGTCTTCTCGATCGTGAACTCCCGTTCCGGAAATGCGGGGTGCAGCAATACGTCGGACAGGATCGTCAGGCCCTGATCGAGATGCTCCCTCAGGAATCGCCCGCCGAGCGATACAGTGTCCTGACCGGCCGTACCGTGGATCGATCCGCCGATCTGATCCAGTTCCTGCTCGATCTGCTGGGCGCTGCGCGACGCTGTTCCCTGATCCCAGAGATCCGCCATCAGCCGCAGGCTGCCCGCCTTCGCGGGATCCTCGACAGGCAGACCCGCCCTGAACTGGATGCTGACGCCCACGACTGGTGTTCCGGCATCGCGCTGCACGACGAGCTGAACGCCAGGTGCCAGCTCCTCAACATGCGCGTCCGCACTGGCGACATCTTCGCTGGATGCCCGTCGCCGCGCTTTAGATGCAGGAAATGAGCGCTTCGCAACCTTCAACAGATGATCCGCCGCAGGCAGATCCTGCCCCTCGGGAACCAGAACCGCCACGTTCATGCGCTCGGGTCGAAGCCAGCGTGCGGCCGCGGCACGCAAATCGTCGAGGGTCAGATCGCGAACGGCGGCGATGTACCGCTGTCCATAATTCGGATCGTGCATGACCATCGCAAACCGCCCGGCATAACGCGCCATCCCCTGATAGGTCTCTTGCGCGTAAACGAAATGACTGATCACTCGTTGTTTTGCGGCCTCAAGCAGCTCCTCGGACACGTCGAGCGCCTTTGCCTCCGCGGCCGTCTTTGCCAGCTCGGCAAGGGCATCATCCAGGTTCTCGAGCTCCAGCGACGCACTGAGCATGAACAGCCCGGGATCCACGGGCGTATAGTTGTATGCAGACACGTCATGCACAATGTCACGATCCAGTTTCAGGCGCTGATAGAGCTGCGAATTGACGCCACTACCGAGCAGATCGCCAAGCAGATCGAGCGCCGGCACATCTGGACTGTCGAATCCGACGCCTGGGAAGACCAGTTCGACCCTTGCCAGCTCCGCCCGAAACGGGAAAACCGTGACGCGCGGTTCCTTCTGATCAGGCTCAGGCAGCCGTGGCCGACCCGGCAGCGGCCGCGGTTCAACCTTGCCGATCGTATTGCGCAAGCGCTCGAGCAGCTCATCACGGTCGAAATCACCCGCCGCAACGAAATACATGTTGTTTGGTACATACCACTGCTGGAAAATGCGCAGCAAGGCCTCGCGCGTCGTGCGGTCCACCGTTTCCGGATAACCGATGACCGGCCGCTGGTATGGGTGCCGATGCCAGACGAGCTCGGCAATCCGGTACCACAATTCACGATCCGGGCTATCCTTTCCGCGCCGAATCTCTTCCTGGATCACCTCTTTTTCTTTCCGCAGTTCCTCCGGGTCGAACAACGGCTGCGTCACCGCATCGACCAGCGCGTCGAATGCCTGCTGCCAGAACCGGCTCGACACCGTCAGGTGGTAGACGGTCTCATCATTGCTGGTCCAGGCGTTGACATTACCACCAGCCGATTCGATTGCGGCCGCCATATCGCCTTCGGGAAAGCGCTTCGACCCCTTGAACAGCATATGCTCGAAAACGTGCGCAACGCCTGCATAAGTGGGGTCCTCGTCCGCACTGCCAAACTGCACCCACGTCTGCAATGCCACGACTGGTGCAGCGTGATCTTCAAGCAGGATCACCCGCAATCCATTATCGAGAACGATCTGCTCGGCGTGTGCGATCGCAGAAATATCTACACCTCTGTCAAGCGAGGCCGTTTTCTGCTTCTGTTCCATTGCCTCAGTCCTTCCTGCAGTAAGCATCGCCCACAGGGCGATCAGGGCAACCCGTCGGGTCACGATAAGCATCCTTTTTTTCTGGTGAACTGTCCGCGAAGCGTTCATTCAGTTGACGGCACCGGCCAGAAGTCCGGCATCCGCATCGACATGAAACCTGCGTCGTCGCGTTCCACCTTCGGCAGAATGGGCGCCTTTGGAAAGGCTCTCGCGAACGACAACAGTTCCTCGATGGTTCGGATCGCCGCGATTTGCTCAAGATTGCGGAGTGTCGGAAACATCATAGGCACATCCTTTGCCGCGCGACGCAGCGCATCGGCCGGATGCACCCAGATGCCTGAAGCGACTTCCGTGGTGTGCAATTTCGGCTCCGTTCCGGCGGGTACCATCGTCACAAAAAACCATGTATCAAACCGTACAGGTATGACCACAGGCGTGATCCAGTTGTTCCATCCCGCGACCACCCCCGTGCCCAGTTCCGGCGCGACCCGATCCAGAGCCTCCCAGAACGCATCCTCGGCCTCGATATCGACCGGCTCCCCGAGCACTGCCGCCTCTCCGATCCCTGGCAACAATCCGGTCTCTTCGTAGAGTTCACGCACGGCTGCAGCCGCAAACCCCTGCCATCGCTGCGCATCCACGTCGCCAGGTGCATCATCGATGTGCAACCCTGCCTGTCGCAGGCGTTCCGCTCCGGCCGCGTCCTGCTCAGCGACTTTACCGCCTGGGAACACGAATTGCCCACCTGCGAAAGTCGAACCGGCCGGCCGCTGGACGAGCAACAATTCGAATCCCACGTTGTCGTCCGGACGCACGCAGATCATGGCCGCGGCAGGCCGGGGAGCAGCTTTGTCGCCGTCCCAGTTAAACAGGTCAGTGCGTCGTTCGATGTTCACGGAAAGCGCCTCGCCGGTCGTCGTTTGCGTCTCTGCGGCTACAGATTATCATGACGACTGAAGCATTATTCATTCCGGAAGCGCATTGCTCGCCGCCCCAGAGCCGGCGAGCCATCCATACTCAAGGAGCAGACAGCCATGAACATCATTCGCAAGCAGACCGGACATTTCCTTGAAGATTTCGCGCCCGGCCAGGTCTATCGTCACAAACGAGGCAAGACGGTGACCGAAGGCCTGTTCAACGACTTTACCGATTTCTCGTTTACGACCAATCCGCTGTCGAAGAACCTGGAGTATGCGCGATTGTACGGTTTCCGGGGTCTCGTCTGCCCGCCCGGTCTCGTCATGAATGTCGTATTCAGCCAGACCGTCGAGGATATTTCTGAAAATGCACGGGCCAACCTTGGCTACAAGGACATGAAATTTGGCGTCCCGTTGTATATTGGCGATACAATTGAAGTCGAAACAAAAATTCTCGAAGTCATTCCCAGCAGCAAAAACGATGACCGGGGCGTTGTAACCGTGCAAAGTACGGGTCGAAATCAGCATGGCGAAGTTGTGCTGACCTTCCAGCGATCGGTACAGATCTGGAAGCGCGACCCGAAAAATCCGGTGGAGCATCAGAAGCTCGACGATCCCGACCTGGTCGAGGCGACCCCGGTGCTCCCGGACTATGACACCAGCAGGGATTACGCCGGCAAGTCACACCTCACCACCAGCGACAGCTATTTTGAGGACTTCGAGCCGGGTACATTGATCGAGCACAGCCGGGGGCGTGTCGTCACCGATGAGCATATCTCGTTGACCGGGAAACTGGACAACACGTCACAGGTGCATTGCAATCAGTACCTGATCGATGCCAATCCGGGCAAATACATCGGTGGCAAGCTGCTCGTCTATGGCGGTATCCCGTTCAATCTTTGTCTGGGGCTGAGCTGCCCGGACGTTGGGGAAAATGCACTCAGCGACGTGCGCTACGCTTCAGGGAAGCATACGGCTCCGATTTTCGTGGGAGACACCGTCTTTGCTTCGACCGAGATCACCGGCAAACAGGAATTTCCGGATCGCGAAGATCTTGGCCTGCTGCAAACCATCCTGCGCGGCTACAAGATGGTTCAGAAGGACGGGAACTGGGAACGCGTACAAATCTTTGAACTGGAGCGTGAACTGGCCGTCAAGCGGCGTAGTCACTACGCCTGAGCCGGTGCACTTGCGGCGCCGTGCCTTCAGGCGCGGCGTCGCAGCTTCCAGAAATAATGCGGGGTTTGTCCGCTCTCGCCGTCGTGGTATCGCCTCAAGGCCATCTCGACCGGCGTACCGATCGGGCAATCGTGCGCCAGATCGTCGGTGCCCTGCAGATATGCGCGCCCACCACCATCCAGGTCGGCCACAATCATCGACGTGGGCGGATCAAGGGAGGGGTGCAGGTGGTCGATCGTACCCGTGAACACAGTACCGGTAGCGGCGACAGGTTCCCGTCGCCCCTCACGCTGGCCGCAAACAATGCAATTCTGCTGCGCGGGCCAGCTCAGTTCGCCGCACGCGGCGCAGCGAAATCCCATGCGTTCGAGCTGCCACGACGCCTCGCGCCAGCCGAGGCTGGATGACATCTCGACGCCTGACTGGATATGGCCATCGCGGCGGCGGAAGGCGGCCCAGCGCCCGGGTGGAATCGCCCGGGCGGCCTGCCAGCGAGGCATCAGAATTTGCACTGGCTGTCCGGTGTCCGCCAGTTCGAACAGAAGAACGGTCGCACCTGCCCCCGGAACAACGAGTGCAACGCGATCGCCCGGTTGCATGCCCTCCATCGCACGCGCCAGCGTGAACGCGGGATCCGCGCCGCGCGCATACCCGATCTGTCCAAAGTCTGATCCGACGACGTGCGCCCATCCGCGACGTTGCACCTGTTTCCAGACGCCCGGCAGCGGACAACTCACCGCGATTCTGTCACGCTCCGGTCGGATGTTCAATACTGAAAACGCCTCATCGCACGCCGAAAACAGTGCGGCCTGATCGGGCGCACTCCAGTCGAGCTGACATCCGCCAGCTCCATTGCGCCAGACCGGCAACGGCCCTTCGTTTTGCCAGTTTCCGACGAGCTGCAGCGGGGCATCCTCGCGCCAGGCAATTGCTGCGCCGGCATCGGCATGCCAGGTCGCAACAGGCTCATCAGATCTGGCCCAACTGACGACACCCCAGGCAACATCAAGTATTGCGACCTGATCCGATGCAAGCAGATCCCAACCCGCCCGGGGCCCCTGCCCGAGTTCGATGACATGTCGCCCCATGGCCCGGCCGATCACGGACTGGGCGCGTACGGAAACGGTCACATCCTCAAGCGAGACGGCCAGCGGAATATCAAGGTCGTGATTCAGTCGCGTCGCCGCATCCCAGGCGAGCGTCAGTCCGTCCTCGTCGGCACCAGCAACCGGGCGGTTTCCTTGCGCGCCACGCCCACCGTGCAGCGCCGCCACGGACGCGCGCTCGACGCCCCGATACGGCAGCCACAGGGCTATCGACGCAATCCCGCTCATGCACTTCCCCTGCTGAGATCGAGCATCTCGCGCATCTCGCGCACAGCCTCCGGAAAGCCGACAAAAAGCGCCCGTGCCACGATACTGTGGCCAATATTGACCTCTTCGATTTCAGCAATCCGGGCGACCGGTTCAATGTTGCGCAAGTTCAGCCCGTGGCCGGCGTGGACATGCAAGCCCAGGCGCGCTGCCGCGCGGCACGCTTCGCGCAACTGGTTCAGCGCCGCCGTCGTGTCCTCACCGCGCGGGATGTTGCAGTAGGAGCCGGTGTGGAACTCGATCGCATCAGCACCCGCGCGCCGCGACTCCTTGATCTGCTGCAGGTCCGGATCGACAAACAGCGCTACCGAAATCCCGGCGTCGCGCAAATAACGGGTTGTATATGCGACATTGTCACGGTTTCCCACCACATCGAGCCCACCTTCGGTGGTGATCTCCTGTCGCCGTTCCGGGACCAGGGTAACCTGATCTGGCCGTACTTCGAGTGCGACGCTGACCATTTCCTGTGTCGCGGCCATCTCAAGATTCAACGGCACATGAAGAACATCACGGAGTACGCGCACGTCGCGATCCTGAATATGACGCCGGTCTTCGCGCAAGTGTACCGTGATCTGGTCAGCGCCGGCCTGTTCTGCAAGAATGGCTGCCTGAACCGGATCCGGCTCGGCGATTTTGCGCGCCTCGCGTACCGTTGCGACATGATCGACATTGATCCCCAGTCGAATCCTCGTCATGACGCAGCCTCGCCCAGTTCCCGAAGCGCAACGTGTTCGATTTCGTCGGCAATTTCGCGAATCAGCGCCTCGTCTTCTCCTTCAACCTGAACGCGCAGGAGATCCTCCGTGCCGCTGTACCGGAGCAGGATGCGCCCTCTGCCCGCAAGCCGTTCGGTCGCGCGATGTTGCAGTTCAACGAGCGCGTCAACCTGATCCAGGGGTCTGCGTTCCGCGACGTAAAGATTTCGCTTGACCGACGGCACGCTCTGCATGATGGCGGCCAGCTCTGACAGCGGCATGCCGCTCTCCTGCATCACACGCAGAACCTGCAAGGCCGCCAGTATGCCGTCACCGGTCGTGCTATAGTCCAGAAAAATCAGATGCCCGCTGGACTCGCCGCCAAATGTCGCGCCGACTTCACGCATCCGCGCCGACACATACCGGTCGCCAACCGGCGTGCGCTCTACGCGCGCACCGAATGGCTCCAGCGCGAATTCCAGTCCGATGTTACTCGCGACCGTGGCGACGACTGTGCGGTTTGGAAGACGATCGCGCTGTGCCAGATGCGCGCCAACGAACGCGAGGATTGCGTCGCCGTCGACGACGTTCCCCTTTTCATCAATCAGGATCAGGCGGTCTCCGTCTCCGTCGAGCGCAATCCCGAGATCAGCGCCGACCTCGACGACACGTTGCCGGGCCAGATCTGGCTCCGTCGAGCCAACGCCAAGGTTGATATTGGCGCCGTTGGGCGAAACGCCGACCGGATGCACATCCGCGCCCAGCTCCGAAAAAACTTCGGGCGCCACTTTGTACGTTGCGCCATTTGCGCAATCGACGACGATCCGAACGCCGTCCAGTGTCATTTCGCGCGGAAAAGCACTCTTCAAGTAGACGACATAGCGACCAACCGCGTCATCGATGCGATACGCCTTGCCGATTGCCTCAGGTGTCGCGAGCTGCGGTTGCAGTTCCTCCGGGTGTACCAGAAACCGCTCGATTTCGAGTTCGGCCTCGTCGCTCAGCTTGTAGCCGTAGCGGTCAAACAGCTTGATACCGTTGTACTGGTACGGATTGTGGCTTGCACTGATCACGACCCCGGCGTCGGCCCGCATACCGGCAGTAATAAACGCAATGCCCGGCGTCGGCAATGGGCCGACCAGATAGACATCGCATCCGACCGAGACCAGTCCCGACGCAATCGCGGTCTCGATCATGTAGCCGCTCAGGCGGGTATCTTTACCGATGACAATCCGGTGACGGTCGGGCGTCCGTTGGAACCAGGCGCCGATGGCCTGACCTGCGCGCAGCGCCGTCAGGCTGTCCATCGGTGCATCATTGGCAACACCCCGGATTCCGTCTGTCCCAAAAAACTGGCGCTTCGAACTTGTCATGTCATCACTGTTCCGGTTTGGATACCGTTCCGGTCAACGCCGCCGGCGCAGTCACCGGCCCCAGCCCGGCCTGCGCCGCAGCGTATTCAAGATACTGCACGTCTTTCAGATTGGCACGTTCATTTTCCGTGATGACGCTCCATACGTCGAATGCTTCTTCCCAGCGCCCGAGCTTCATCAACAACCGCCCGCGCAAACGCTGCAATTCAAGATCATCTGGCCAGCTTGCCAGTGCCTCGTCCGCCAGTGCGAGTGCGTCCGTTGCCTGCTGAGCATACGCAAGGGCAACCACACCATTCCGATACAACCACAGGGGGTGGGCTCCCCGCGAATCATGCCAGACCGACACGGCCTGGGCCGCCTCTTCGAACGCGTGCGCCGCGACGCCTGCGACCGTCGCGGTAGCAGCAGCCGCCGGGCTGTTCGGTCGAATGCCACGCCAGTGTTGCGCGGCGTCCCACGCATCCGCGATCCGTTCCTCTTCGAGCCGCTTGTCTACCAGCCGCGGCCAGGCGTATTCGTTCCGTCGTTGGCGATCGGCATAGCGAACCAGTTCGGCTTCCTCCAGATCGAGGTGCCCGGCCGCATTATTCAGGGCCGCCGCCGCAAACATTCGCTGCGACGCAGCCACCTGCGAGGATGCGACGGCTGCAATCAGAGCCATTCCCGCTGCCAGCGCGCGCGCGAAACCGGAGGGGACAAATGTTTGACCTGCCGCACGGCCATCCTCATCCACGAAAACGAACCCGAACAATAATCCGGTCAACAACGCCGTCGCAGGTGTCCAGGTGGGATCCGACGCCAGCGACAACAGAAGGAGTGCGACCATACCTGGCAGGGTAAAACGCCGATCGTTACGGCGGATCACAATGAAACCCCAAGCCAGCACGACGACGAGCAGAAGCAGACCGAGCCAGCCGCGCTCGACGAGTGCACCGACAAACCCGTTTTCGGGTGCGCGAAAGATGCGACCAGATTCATAGACGAGCACATCGAGGCGGCGCCCGACAAATGGCTCGATCGCCGCCGAAAATTCCCCACGCCCGGCGCCGAGCGGATGGTGCAGCGCCGCCAGCACCGAGGCCCCCGCCGTCCACGCGCGCAACTTCCAGACCAGCCCACCGCGAATGACGGCGACGACGGCGGCGACAGCCGTCGCCCCAATACCGACGAGTGCCGCCTGCTCCGTGAACAGACTGATCAATCCGATCAACGCGATGACGCTGGCCGCCCCGGCGCCAAGGTCGATGCTCGCGCCGAGCACGATCAGGCCGACGGCACTGCCGACCGACCGCAGCCAGCCGGGCTGCGCGGCCTGCTTCGAGATACTCACTACCAGCACAAAGAGCAGCGCCGCGCATTCAACGGCCCTGGCCCCGCCAGCAAACTGGCGGGCGTGTCCGACAGCCAGGGGATACCCATCGACCATCGGCGTCGCGGGCGCCCACCACACCGAACTGGCGACGATCACAGACGTCAGCAGCGCCGCGCCGAGCCAGCGCTCACGTTGCAAGCCATCCGCGTGCAGGATCGCAACGCCCGCAGCCATCCCGGCCAGCAGAATGATGTCGTTCCCGATGCCGAGCAACATCGTCATTCCCGGCGCAATGGCAGTGCCCGCGATCGCGCCGACAAGACCGGCCAACAGCCAGAGCAGCCAGACGACCAACACCCGTACCGATGGCAGCAGCGGCGCCACGGCAAGGAGGGGAACGGCGGCCAGCAATACAACCGTCTGCTCTCCAGGGCCTCCAAACCAGCCGCGGACCGCGCCCAGGGCGCAGAGGATGCCTACGAGGGGAACGAATGCGAGCCAGGCGGGAAATCGAATCTCAGTTTGTTCGCTCAACGATGACCTCCGAGGGTTGAATGTCCATCAGCGCGACCTGCTCGGGAAGATCAACCATAACCGGTAACCGCGCCCGCCCGCTGATCGGTCGCCTGACGTTGACATAGACTTCGACCGCCTCCGGTGTCAGTTTCTTGACCAGGTTCTCGGGTCCAAACACACGCACCGTGGCCCGGTCCGGCGACAAACGATACTGCTCCCTGGGGCCACGAACCTGAACCGGGACATCAGCAATCAGTCGTTCGACCATGACCGGAACGACCTTGACATACACATCGACTTCTCGCGTCGTAATGCTCTTGATATGCAGTGCATCGGTTTTGAGCTGCACCACGCCGCTCCAGTCGGTTTTGGCGCCGTGCAGGGGCAATGTCTCGGTTTCGAGGGCTTCCAGCCCGGCCAGCTCCGTTTTAGCGGCGACGATCTCGATACGTTCCGGCTCGATTTCGACATTGCCGATTTCGTAGCCGGGCGCAATGCTGTCTTCCGCAAGGATGGCCCGCACCGGCAGCATTTTTCGCTCCGTCTGCGCAAACTCGACCTCGATCACACTTGGGACGACACGCAGGACGTGCACGCCACGCGGCAGGCGAATTCGATCCGTCGAAATTCGCACTTCCTGGCGCCCCGGTCGCGCATCTTCGAAGTCGATCTTGTACGTTTGCGACTCGCGCTCCAGTGAAGCCAGCAACGTTCCCGGCCCTTCGACGACGACCTGCAGCTCGGGCTCTGGATCGCTGATCATGACGAGCTGCTCCGGTATGTTGGCGTACTGCAGTGGCACGCGCAGCGCAAGCTCATTGCGCGCTTCGACGCGAACGAAAACCCAGAGCACGATGGCAATCGCCAGGCTGAGCAACTTGAGCGGCCAGTTCGCAGTCAACCAGCGCATCATGCAGCCTTCCTGTAGCCGGGCGCAAGCAGGTTCTGTAACCGGCTGCGCAATTCTTCCGGTTTCAAATCGAAGACAAGTTCCCCTTCGAGTGCCATCGAAATCGCGCCACTCTCTTCACTGACCACGAGCACAACCGCATCCGTATCCATGGCGACACCAAGTGCTGCGCGATGTCGGGTGCCAAAGTCACGTGGCAATTCCTGTTCCTGGGATAGCGGCAGGACGCACCCCGCAGCGACAATGCGCCCACCGTCAACGATCGCCGCGCCATCATGTAGCGGCGTATGGGGAAAAAAGATCGTTTCCAGCAACTGCTGGCTCAGGACGGCGTCCAGCATCGTCCCGTGTTCCGTATAGTGGCCGAGCTGCGTCTGGCGGGCAATGACGATCAACGCGCCGCAATGCCGATCCGCCATCCTTGCGCAGGCGCGGACAAGTTCCTCAACCTGCTTCGTGACCTCTTCGCTGGTGGGGCCACCAAACAGCGGCGCACGGCCGACCCTCGCCAGCGCTCGCCGAATTTCGTTCTGGAAGAGCACGACGAGAATCAGGAACAGGTTGTCGACGAAGTGCGTCATCAACCAGTTCAGCGCCGCGAGCTCGAAGAACTGACTCATCAGGTAGGCAACGAAAATGACGAACAGGCCGAGCAGAATCTGCGCAGCCCGCGTACCGCGCATCATTTGCAGGACGCGGTAGATGATCGCCGCAACGACAATGATGTCGATGATATCGGTGATCCCGACCTGGATGCCGATCAGCTCCATTGCAGCGCTCCATCCAGTCGACAGGCGGCCTGAACGGCCTGTACTGCCCCATCGACGTCGTGAACCCGATGCACAATGCCCGGACGAGCGAGCTTCGCACAGATCGCATGCGTGGCCGGATCACGCTGATCAGCCGAGCGCGCCCCAAATGCGGTCATGCGTTTGCGGGATGCGCCAATCACGGTTACCGGTGCAGGCCGCGGCAACTGACCCGACGCGATCGCAGCAAGGAGCATCCAGCACTGCTCGGGCCGCTTCGCAAAACCGAGACCCGGGTCGAACCAGATACGGCTGTCACCGGCGCTAAAGCCCATCTGCTTCCTGGCGATGTTCCACTCCCGCACCACATCTTCGACCGGGCTTGCGTAGTCTGCACAGTCATCCATCGTTGCGGGTGTGCCGCGCGAATGCATCAGCAACAACACGACCCCGGCCTCCTGAACGCAACGAGCCAGCTCGGGATCCTGCCGTCCCATGGAGACATCGTTGACGATTTCCACACCTGCCTCGATGCCGACGCGAGCCACCCTGGCGTCACGGGTGTCCAGACTGACAGGGACGCTGATGCGGTCAAGTTGCGAAAATAGCGGTTCCAGGCGCCGCAACTGCTCATCGGCCGACACAGCTTCGGCGCCGGGCCGAGTCGACTCGGCGCCCACGTCGAGCAAATCTGCCCCAGCTTCAACAAGCTGGTCAATCCGCTCCCGCAGCGCCCGTGCACCGGCGATCTCCCCGCCGTCCGAAAACGAATCTGGCGTCAGATTGATAATGCCCATGACCGCCGCGCGGTCGTCGGGAAGCTGCCAGGACCCGAGGCGAACGCTCTGGTACGCGAACATCGTCACCTCGACCAGACCCGGAACGGGTCAGGCCTCCTCGCCAGGAACATCTTCGTCATCGCGCGAGGATGCCGCGCCTGAATCGGGGTTCTCCTGTGCTACTTCGGTTTCCGCACGTTCCAGTCGAAATGCCGGTTCTCTGCCGACAAGGGCCACAAGATCTTCTGTCGACACCGTTTCGCGTTCGAGCAATGCCTCGGATACGCGGTCGAGCGCATCGCGGTGCTCGGTCAGGATCTTCACGGCGTCGTCATAGCAGCGGGTCACGATGCCCCGCACCTCGCGGTCGATGGCGACCGCCGTGGCCTCGCTGTAATCCTTGACGGCAGCCAGATCACGACCAAGAAACACTTCGTCATTCCCTTTGCCAAAACGCAACGGCCCAACCGTATCACTCATGCCCCATTCGCAGACCATCTTGCGCGCCAGATCCGTTGCCCGTTCAATATCGTTACCGGCGCCGGTCGTAATGGAATCGAACGCAATCTTCTCGGCCGCGCGCCCCCCCATCAGTACCCGAATCATCGTCAACAGGTAGGCCTTTGAGTATGTATGCATCTCACGCTCAGGCAACTGCTGCGTCAGACCAAGCGCCATGCCGCGCGGAATAATCGTAACCTTGTGTACTGGATCCGCTTCCGGCTGAAACCAGGCGACCAGGGCGTGTCCGGCCTCATGCCACGCGGTGACCCGCTTTTCCTCGTCGCTCAACACGAGTGAACGACGCTCCGCGCCCATCAGAACCTTGTCCTTGGCCTCCTCGAAGTCGGCCATCGTCACCTTGCCCTCACCTGCGGCGGGGCCGTTGTGACGTCTGGCTGCCAGTAACGCGGCTTCGTTGACGAGATTCTCGATGTCTGCCCCACTCAACCCCGGCGTGGCACGCGCGAGCGATTCGACATTGACATCTTCAGCGATGGGCACATGCTTCTTGTTGATGTGCACTTCAAGGATCTGTTTGCGCCCCTTCCAGTCCGGCAGCGGCACGACGACACGCCGGTCGAAACGTCCCGGACGCAGCAACGCCGGATCAAGAACATCCGGACGGTTGGTCGCGGCGATGATGATGACCCCTTCGGATGAATCAATGCCATCCATCTCCACGAGCAACTGATTCAGCGTTTGCTCGCGCTCGTCGTGTCCGCCGCCGAGGCCGGCACCTCGATGGCGACCAACGGCATCGATCTCATCGATAAAGATGATGCACGGTGCGTTGCGGCGAGCCTGCTGAAACAGGTCACGCACGCGACTGGCTCCCACGCCGACGAACATTTCGACGAAGTCGCTTCCACTGATGCTGAAAAAGGGCACGCCGGCTTCTCCGGCGACGGCCTTGGCCAAGAGCGTTTTGCCGGTTCCCGGCGAACCGATCAGCAGGACGCCCTTGGGTATCCGTCCACCGAAGCGGGTAAATCGAGCCGGGTCGCGCAAGAACTCGACGATTTCACGCAGTTCTTCCTTGGCTTCGTCCACACCAGCCACGTCATCGAAGGTGATCTGCTGCGGGTTTTCATTGACGAGACGCACGCGCGCCTTGCCAAACGACATTGCCTTGCCCCCACCCGACTGCATCTGGCGGATCATCAGCACCCAGAGGCCAATGATCAGCAGCATCGGGAACCAGCTAATCAGCAGCGGTTTCCACAGTGGCTCTTCCGGCTCCGGCGTGACTTCGACTTCGACGTCGTGCGTGCGCAGGATCGACAGCAGCTCCGGGTCATCCGGAATGTACACTTCGAATGCGGTACCGTCGCTCGTTTTCCCGGTAACGTGGTGATCCTGAAGCTCGACCTCGGCCACCTGATCCTTTTCGACCCGGGAAATGAAGTCCGAATATGTCCAGCGCTCCGCCGTAACTGGTGGTGTGTGAAAGATGTTATACAACACCACCAGAAACAGAATCAGGATGAACCACAGCGCCAGGTTCCGATAGAAACTTTGCAACGAACCCCTCGTTTCCGGCAGACGATTTGCGGCAGGTTTTCGACTGCATTAGAGTATCAAAAAGCGCCCACGGCGCACAATAAATCACGACGAATCAGGCTGCTCCGCCCACGATTCCGAAAGGCATGCTCCATGACCCGACTCCAACCCGGCCAGCCGGCGCCCGAAATCCGGCTGCTCGATCAGGATCAGAACGCCTTCCAGCTCTCGTCTCTGCGCGGCCGGACGGTGCTGATCTATTTCTATCCAAAAGCAGATACACCCGGTTGCACGACCCAGTCGCGCGCGCTTCAGGATGCACTGCCGGAACTCGAGGCTCGCGGCGTTACCGTCGTGGGTATCAGCCCCGATGAGCCAGAAAAGCTTCGCGCGTTCGCAGACAAGTACGGCCTGACATTTCGCCTGCTATCCGACCCAGATCATGAGGTCGCCGAGCAATGGGGCACATGGGGCGAAAAAAAGATGTATGGGCGCAGTTACATGGGGATCATTCGGTCGATGTTTCTTGTTGACCCCGAAGGCAACCTTCAGGGCGTATGGTACAAGATTTCCCCGAAGAAAACCGTGCCGACTGCACTGAAGGCGCTCGATCAATCCTGACTGCGGAGTACGCGGCGCCCCCAGCACAGCACGGCGACCGGAAACACCAGCCAGGGCGCGTTCGCCAGCACGAACTTCACGCCGACGTCGAATACCCTTGTCGTGTCGACGTTCGGACATCCGGCAACGATCTCGCTGCCAAAATACAGGCTGGTCGCGTACAGATGCACGACCGCCTGCGCCATCCAGAGCAGCACCGCCTCGCGACGCTGGCGTGGCCGTCGGTGCCACAGCCACAATCCGGCCAGGCCGACGATGCCATTGCAGACAGACAGTAGCTCCATGACCCAAAGTACCGGGTCGGTCGTTCCATAACGCAGGTCGCCACCGTCGATATAGGCCCACCAGGGGTACGCCCACGCACTGTTCGCGGACGCAATGATCGCGTCACGCAGCAAAAGCCAGCCCAGCTCCCAGGTCAGGTGCGTCAGGCTGGTCAGCCAGACCCACGCACGCACCGTCCACTCCAGGCGGTGTGGCTGCCCCTTGCCGACCACACCGGGAACCAGCAACAGTGCCCAGATCCCACTCGCGTAAACAGCGGCCAGCATATCGGCGACCGCGCGACGATCCACACCGGCGTTGAACACACACGCCGCTGCCACCGGGAAGGCTACAGCGATCAGCCCCGCCAGACTCAGTTGCACGCGGCGCAGCGCTCGTGGAATGGCATGGTGCCTGATCTTCACGGTTCGACAATCAACGTATCGTCACCGAGCGCCGTGAGCAGATTCGTTCGGATCGTACGCGCGCGCAATTCGGCCTGTTCCGCCTCGGCAATGCGCCCAATGCCGCGCAACAGGACCGAGAGATGGTCGAGCGCCTCGGCCACGGCCGGGTGCGCGCCACCCCATAACTGCGTTCGAATCGTGATGGCCTGAAGGTAGAGCTGCTCCGCCTCGTCTGCGCGTTTCTGATCGGCGCACAGATCCCCGAGCATGACCAGGCTCGTCGCAAGATCGGGATCCCACGACCCGTTGATGCGCTCAAGGATGTCGATACTCCAGCGCAACAGGGCCTCCGCCTCCTCCTTCCTCCCCTGTATACGGTGCAAATCCGCAAGGAAGCGCAAGTCGCGTGCGACGTCCGGATGGTCGATTCCACCGCTGCGACGTATGGTTTCGCGCAGCGCACTCCGGATCTGTTCCTCCGCCAGCCCAAGCTCGGCGTCGACTCCGAGCGCCGTCGCGCGTTTCTGGTGCAGCTCCGCGGAGCGCCGCAACGCGTCCGGCTCCAGGGATTGCGCCCGCGCGCCACACCATCCCGCCGCGGCAATGAGTATTGGCACGGAAACCTGAAAGAGACTCGGCCTGCTCAGTTTCATACCGTCTTTGTGACCATTCGGTATAATCAACGTGCAAATCGTACCAACAGGATAGCCCGAAATCGAGGCATAGGGAGGCATACGGGCAGTCAGCGTGGTCACCACCCAAACAAACAAGGTTCCTGAATCCGGCGCGCTCGACGAACATTCCGGCCAGACACTCCTGCGCGAACTGATCTGGTCCGGGACGTCTGCGACGATCATTCTGCAGCAGGAGCGTAGCAAGCTGGCGCTGTACCTGCGCTCGGGAACGCCCGCAGGCGCCAAGAGCAATATACCCTCTCAAACCCTGGTGCGCCTTGCCCATCGATACAATTTGATCACGGACCAGCAATTGAAAGCTGTCGTTCAGGCGCTGAATGAAGGGACCACGAACAAGCAGGGCGAATTGATGATTCGCGAAGGACTCGCACCAGAGCGCCTGAACCAGCTACTGGAGCGGCAAACGGCTGCACGATTCGCCGCAATGATGCTCTGGAAAACCGGCCGCTTCCGCATCAAGCGCGAACTTCCGACAGAGATTCCCGGCGTGCCGTGTGGGGTTATTGACGCATACTTTGAATACGCGAGAGAGCGCTGGACGCCTGCTTCGCTGATCGAGGCCGCCAACTCACTAACCGAGGTCGTTGTTCAAATCCCCGCCAACCTTCCGGCGCACCTGCGTCAGGAATTGAACGCACACCCAGTCGCCAGCGCGTGGCTGGCGCGGCTCTCCGGGCAGCCGGCCCCCCTCGTGAAGATCGCGGGCGCACCGTCGCGGCAAACGGCGCGGCACTGGCTGCTCGTCGATGCGCTCCGTTCACTTGGCGTGCTCGTTGTTGCTGAAGATACCTCCGGGACAAGTCCAGCAGGCGGATCCCAGCCGGTCGCGCGCGATACGTCGAGGCCCCTGCCCGAAACCGTTCACGCCACCGCCGTCGGCGCAGGGCGCGGAGCAACAGCGGATACCGCCGGCGTCGACGCCGCTCAGTCGCGACCTTCATCTGCGACACCCGAAGACGACGGTGCACGTCTGGATGAGCGACAGGACAACCCTGAGCTTGACGCGAAGTACGAAGAAATGCGTGAACAAAACTGGTTCGAGATTCTCGGGTTACCGCTGGACGCGACAGCGCGCGACGTCAAAAAAGCATACTTCCGGCTTGCCAAGGAATACCATCCCGATCGGTTCTTCGATCAGAAGACGCGACGCCCCAGCCACAGTGCCGAGAAGATATTTTCTTTGATCAACCAGGCCTATGAGACGCTCCGTGATGATGCTGAACGAGAGCGCTACCGCGACTACCTGGAACGCGGCACAACCGAAGAAGAAGAAATGCGCCGCGCTGAGGCCATCCTGACCAGTGAAGTCGAATTTCAGAAAGCCCAGGTGCTGATCAAATTGAAAAAATATGGTGATGCGATCGCCCACCTGCAAGAGGCAATCGCACTACATGATGAACCGGAATATCACGTCAACCTGGCCTGGGCCCGCTTTATGCACGGCTGGCCCGACGACAAGGCCGCGTGCGACACGGCCATGCTGACCATGAAGGATCTGCTGGAACGAACGGGCAAAGTAAATACGGCAGAAGCCTGGTACCTGTACGGCCGGATGCAGAAAATCGCCGGGAATACTGGCAGTGCAAAACGTGCCTTCGAGCGCGTTTTGAAACTGGACAAATCACACAAGGACGCACAGCGCGAACTGAGGGTGCTCGGCGACTGATTGCAATTTCGCATCCAGCGCGCCCTTCCGCTAAAATCAATAGGATTGAATCGACCTTCAATTCTCCGCGAAAGCTGCTGCACATCCAATGAGCGTTCAGGCGACATACCTCTGGTTCGACGGCGAACTACGTCCGTGGGACGACGGGCGCATCCATCTGTTGACACACACCCTGCACTACGGACTGGGCGTCTTTGAAGGCACGCGCGCGTACGTTCAGGACGACGGCTCGACGGCGGTATTCAGGCTTGACGATCACCTCGCCCGCCTGCGCCGATCCGCGAAAATCTTGCAGATCGACATCCCGTTCACGCAACAGCAACTCCACGATGCCACGGTCGAGGTCATCGCGGCCAACGAGCTGACGTCGTGCTATTTGCGCCACATCGCCTTTATCGGGGAAGGCGCGATGGGCCTCCATCCGCAGAACAACCCGATCCGTACCGCCATTCTGGCATGGCCGTGGGGCGCCTACCTTGGTGAGGACGGCCTGAAAAAAGGCATTCGCTGCAAGATCAGCAGCTTTGTACGGCATTTTCCCAATTCGTCGATGTCACAGGCCAAGGCCACAGGGAACTACATCAATTCGATCATGGCCAAACGCGAAGTCGTCGCGCTCGGCTACGATGAAGCCATCCTGCTCGACACCGACGGGTTTGTCGCAGAAGGCAGTGGCGAAAACATCTTCATCGTCCGTGATGGCGTCATCAAGACCCCGCCGCTGGCATCGATCCTGGATGGCATCACGCGCAATACGGTCCTTCAGATTGCCCGCAGGCGGGGTCTGACGGTTGAACAAACCCGTATCACCCGCGATGAGCTTTACATCGCGGATGAAGCATTTTTCACTGGCACGGCAGCAGAAATCACGCCCATTCGTGAAGTCGACGACCGCGTCATCGGAGAAGGGCGTCCCGGCCCTGTCACACAACAGATCCAGAGTGACTACTTCGATCTGGTCGAAGGACGTCAGGTCTACGATCCGGACTGGCTCGCGACCGTCGATTTCACCGGCGCCACCATCTGAAGCCTGACAACGGCGCTCATGAGCCAGCAGAATCATAGACCAGTCGTTCGCTGGCTATGGGTCATCTACGGGATGATCGTCGGCATGATCGCGTTGGGCGGCATCACCCGCCTGACCGGCTCCGGCCTGTCAATGGTCGAATGGGCGCCACTCTTTGGTGTCGTCCCGCCCCTCAACGAAGCGGACTGGCTGGCGACGTTCGCCAAATACAAGCAGTTTCCGCAATACAAGCTGGTCAATCAGTGGATGACGCTGGACGATTTCAAGCGGATTTTCTTCTGGGAATACCTGCACCGCGTCTGGGGTCGCCTGATTGGACTCGTCGTGCTGCTGCCGATGCTGTGGTTCTGGCGGACGGGGCGCCTCGAAGGCACCCCGAAAGGTCGCATCGTCGCGATGTTCTTCCTCGGCGGGTTGCAGGGCGTGGTCGGCTGGATCATGGTCAGGAGCGGTCTGGTCGATCAGCCCGCCGTCAGCCACATTCGCCTGGCGATTCACCTGCTGCTCGCACTGTTCATTGCCCAGTGGGTACTGTGGCTGATCCTCGACCTGCAATCCCCGCCGCGCGCCGATGTGCCGTCACGAACACGCAGGATGATCATTGGACTGCTTGTTCTCGTGGTCGTTCAAATCGCCTGGGGCGCATTCGTAGCGGGCACGCGTGCGGGCTACCTGTTTTCGACCTTTCCCACAATGAATGGCTACTGGTGGCCGCCTGCGCCCCCGGAACAAACCGCGCTGCATGCGCTGTTCCACGACCCCGCATGGCTGCACGCCACACACCGCTGGCTTGGTCTGCTCGTGTTTGGCCATGCGATCGGAACAGCAATGCGTCTGCGCACCGCCGCGCCGGGCGCAGCGCGCCTGCTGTTCGCGACCATCAGCGTGCAGGTCGTCCTTGGCATCGCGACCGTCCTCAGCCACGTCCAGATCGGTCTGGCCGTCAGCCACCAGCTTGGCGGCGCACTGCTACTGTCAGTCGTCACCTGGCTGTTGTGGCTGACGAAGTCGGAAGCGGCTTCGCGCTGACCGCAGCGCACTCCGGGATCAATCTCCCCACAACCGCGACGAATAGCGTTCCAGCGATCCGAAATCATCCGGCAGCCGCTCCATCCAGAATGCGCATTGGGTACGTTTGTATTCGTAGAGCGGCCCTGCTTGCTCACCGAGCTGAAACGTGACATCTCCCGCATCAAACGGTAACCACTGTGGATCACCATCTCCGTTTGGATCACCGTCTCGTGCAAATCGCGTCCAGTAGCGTTGCAAGCGTTCGCTGAGGGCAACGATCCGCGCAGCACCGTCGTCGTTGTGAAACAACCAGTTCAACAGGTCGTAGTTTCCAAAAACGTACGGTACGTCCATCGAGTGGAATGTCCCCAGATAACGCGCAAGGTCATAGGCATCATCTCCAAGGCGAAACTCGTACAACCAGGTTGCCGCGTGGCGGGAATGCACCTGCAGCGCAGCGCGAACACTACAGACGAACAGGACATCCCCATCCACATCGAGCCAGAGGCGCCACGGCGATTCGTAGCGTTCCTGAGGGTAGAGCTCACGCAGGACTCGCGCCTCTTCAGCCGAGAAACGCGTGCCGACGAACCTCCACAAATCGCCCCAGTCCATCCCGCCCAGTGCGCGCAGAATGTCATCGAGATGGGGAACCGAGAAATCGTCGGCATTGTAACCGGCAAGGATATCCACCACCTGAACCGTCCCTCGCGTGAACGCTTCCTGCGGTTGCGTTGGCAGCACCACTCCGTCGACGTGCGGCGAAAAGAAACGGCTGTCCGCAGGATCCACCGCCGCCAACAGTGACTCAGCGGATACCGACCGCAGGCAATCCAGCGAATCCTGCCCCGTCGCAGGACAACCAAGCTGTTCCAGATACGCGCGCATCCCCGATGCGGCGACCTCTGGCGAGCGTGCGAGGCAATTACCACTCTGTATGATCGCCCGCCGAAACAGGCCTTCTGACGCGGGAGACGCGATCAACTCGCAGATCGCCATCGCGCCGGACGACTCGCCGAAGACGGTCACCTGCTCCGGATTGCCGCCGAACGCTGCAATGTTGTCGCGAACCCACTCCAGCGCCAGAATTTGATCGAGCAGGCCGAAGGTCCCGTTGGCCTCCTTGCCGGCTCCCGTCACCGGGTTGAAGAAGAATCCGAACGGCCCAAGACGGTAGTTGAGCGTCACGACCACGACACCGTGCGCAGCAAGATCGGCGCCGTCATAGAGAAACCAGGAACTTCCGCCAAGCTGAAACAGTCCGCCATGGATAAACACCATCACGGGAAGCGGATCTGAAGCTACGGTCGCAGGACGCCAGACGTTCAGAAAAAGGCAGTCCTCGCTGACGCCGGAAGCCGACAAAAATGCAGTCTCTCCCTGCACACAGTCCGTGCCGTATGAGGTAGCGTCGATATCCGAACTGGAGGCGTATGGACGTGGTGCGCGGAACCGATTCTCTCTGCCGGTATCCCTACCATACTGGATCCCCAGCCAGGCACAACTGGATGACCGGCCGGCCTTTCCATAAAGGGTACCCGACGTCGTGCGCACCGGCTCGGTGCAGGGAAAGCCACCATTCGCCGTTTCGTGCGGAACCGCATCCGCACATGCCGTGACGAAAACCAGCCACGACAATGCGACAATCCGTCGCGACCGGGTCTGGGCTGTTGCACAGTTCAGTCGTACCCTGGCGTCGTACGTTGAGCCAGCGCGCTTCTTACTCGTCGAGCACACACTCACCCGCACCGGCTCCTTCGCGTGAAAAAGCGTGGTAACCCCATTCGTCCCAGTCGGTATCGAAGCCAGAGGAAACCGATACCGGCGGGCACAGGAGTGGCAAGAACATCAGATCCGTTCGTTCGTCATACGAAACCGTCGTACAACTGGTTTGCCGAATGCGCACCCGGTCGAGCACCTTCCCCGGACCATTCGAGCCACCGTCGCGGAGCTGCTCGCGAATGTCGTACACGATCAGATAGTCATTCTTGCCGCCGTCCGAAATGTATTTCCCCGCAAAATAGAGGATCCCGTCGCGGTCGACGACCAGGCCGGTATTGATATAGGGATCCTGTGTGGCGTGCGGTTCATAAACCTGCCTCAGTTCCAGCGTCCGCCGATCGAACACGAAAGCCCTCAATTGCAGAAAGAACTCGGCGCCCGAAATGAAAAACATGTAGAGCCGGTCGTCTGTATCGCTGAGCAGGTCTCCTGGATGCAACGTCACGGAGAAATACAGTTTTCCGGTCACGGGATGGGACGCCACCTCTGTACCATCGGGGTCGAACACATAGAGCCGGCTATCGGGTTCGTCCTCGGCGCTGTAAACGGTAACAATGTTGCCCGTGCGGGGATCGATGCTCGGTGTCGTCTCACTTTTTGTTTTCCGCCCGAGATACGACGACCAGCCGAAACTGAGATTATCCGTCGATGGCTCCCAGATCGCCGCGACAAGATATCCGGCCTGAAGCTCCGGTGCACTGTAATCAAAGACGTTGTTGGTCAATTTGGGTAATGGCGACTGCACGACCGTGACATAAATCCGGTTGAGACCCGTTGCCGGATCGACAGAGACTGCCGGGGTGTTGACAGAGAGCAATGTCTGGCTTGTGGGCACGGTACCGGCCTCCGCGGCATGCCGGGCGGCAAGGTCTTCCCAGAGATCGAGGCGGCCCCGCAGCGTCCCGTTCAACCCGTCGAATACCAGGATTTTCCCGGTGATCGTATTGACGACGAGATGACCGTCGCTGGTCAGATTCGAACTCAGGCTTGCGACAGGCAGCGTCGGCGTTCCCGGGAATCGCCACAGCGGGGTGCCGTCAGGCAACCACGCGTCAACCGATGTTCGCGTAAAGCCATCTCCTGCTTCATTGGGTTCTCCTGCCGTGACGTAGACAACGTCGAGGCGCTGCATCAATGCATCGACCAACCATTGCGGCCGTGGAAGCACGGTGCCGTTGTTCATCCGTACGCGGCTGGCATCGGCAAAAAATGGGTCGGTGACGCCCTGTGCGCGCTCGTACCACACCTGATCCCGCGCACGTTGCGCGGCGGATTCGAGCGCGCGCGCGCTGATACGCCAGACCTGACCAAGCGTCGGAGCCCCAAGCCCGGCGAGAATCCCGGTATCCTTCTCCCAAACCAGGCGGCGGCGATCGGTCGCGGGAGCGGCAAACACGTTCGACACGCCAGGGCGCAGCGACGTGCCGTACATCGTTCCCGCGACGTCACTTCCTGGAGACAGATTGGCAAGCAGGCGCAATTCGGGGTGTGCAAAATAGGCTTCCTCGACGCAGTGCGGAAGTGGCTTGGGGTAATAGTCCGTCATGCAGCGATCGTGATGCACCACCGGCCAGCTAGACCCTTCAGAGAATCCGCTCTCTGGACACCAGTCTTCGATCTCTGCGATACCTGTCCTCAGCTCAAGACAACCGCCAATGTTCAAGGCCGTGATGATTGCAAGGACTCCCGTTCGAAACCAGATCATGACGCGCACCTAAATTAAATCATTTGTTTCAATCATACGTTTACCACGATAGCGTGGCGGCAATATTTTTGCAACAGTCGATTGAAACGTTTGATTACTTTTGCTATGATACGGACAAATCGCAACCGCTCCCCTCCGACTGGAGTATTCTGTGCCCCCGGCTATTTCCGAGCAGAAAGCGCCACACTCCCCCTCCGCCCCGGCCCGCGGTGAACAACTGCGTTCCCAGCAAAAGAAAGAGCGGATTCTCGAGGCTGCCGAGCTGCTGTTCGCCGAAGCTGGCTACGAAGGTGCAACCGTTCGCCGCATCGCTGAAGCCGCGAACGCCAACGTCGCCTCGATCAACTACCATTTTGGTTCCAAGCATGCGCTATGGCTTGAAACCCTCCAGCGTGTCCTGGACGGCATCCGCGACGAAGCCATTGCGGAAATCAGCGCATACCAGGGGAACGCGTCCGCATTTATCGATCAGGCACTGCGCCGTTTCTTCGATTACTTTCTCGAACGCGAACACCATGTCCGACTGATCTACCACGGACAAGCCCGAGGCGACAGTGAGGTATTTTTGCGGCTCTCCCGTCCCTTTTTTGAACAGGTCTACGCCTTCTTCGATACGCTCAATCTGCGGCCGCCCGCCGGAATCGATCCACCGCTTGCGCTGATGGATCCCGCGTACGCACTGTTGTCATTGATACATCGGCGCAAGGAACTCGAGATCTTGCTCGGTGGTGATTTTCGCGACCCTGCGTTCCGCGACCGCCTGTTACGTCACCTCAGCACCATGGCACACCTGCTGCTCGGCCTGCCGGTAGATACAGCCTTCCCACAGGACTGATTTCGTACGATGCCTCGTCCAGGGAATGATAGAGATGCTCGTATGCGCGGACAATTCTTAAACAATCGCTTATTTACTTTCTTGTGCTGCATGTTCATTCTGGCCAGTCGGACCGCCCTGGCAACAGAATGTCATCAGATCCATACGCTCCTCGACTTTCTCGGGCCGACAAACCAGACCGCCGGATTCTCGAACGGACGCATGATGGTGGGACTGTCATCGCACGGCGAGTTGTTGACATTGCGGTGGCCCTATCTTTCAGATTTCGACCATCTTGACTACGGCACCAACGCGCTCAAGATGCTGGACTTTGACACCCCACTGCTCGGTGCCCTGCCGGAAGAGGCCGTTTTCGACGGAATCCGCCTGAATCCGGAAGCGGTGTCCAGCCCGGTATCGTGGCTGCGCGACGCACCCTGGCACGTTCGGCAGTCCTACGAATCGGAAGACGTTGACGTCCTGCTGACAGAATGGGCGCATCCTTCCCTGCCAATCGTCATCGTTCGCCGTGACTGGCTCGACCGCCAGGCCGATACTTTTGTTCAGGAGTATGAGCTCATCAACAGCGGCGAAGACGCCATCGAACTCGCAGTCATCCACTATGCGAACTGGGCCCCGTCGGTGAAGCGCCTGCCGTACGACCAGACGCCGGGCTGGACGGATGATGCCACGCTCGATCCGGGCATGTGGTACGACACAAAATGGGATGCGTTGCGCACAGCCCGCAGTTTCGCAGTCCGCAATACAGCGTTCCCTGGCCCACAGACCGCGCAACAGGAAGGTGAACTGACAGACTGGCTGGACCGGTTCGTCGGGGACGGCGTCTATCTGGCCGCCCGTCTTTACCCCGGGAGCACGTCCCACGATGTAGGACCCGCACTCGACGGGGCGCAGCAGGAACCTTCCGTGTATGGCCAGGCGGCGCTCGGACGACCCCTCGGACGTAACTACCACGCTGGCCGCGCGGCCGGGTTACTTGAAATCCGGATCCGGATCCCGGCACACGGCGCACGCCGTGTCACGGCCGCCACGTTTGCGGCCAGAACCGCGGCTCAACTCGATGAGTTGCTTGCCACATTTTCGACACCATCGGTATTCTCGACGAGCCTCGCCCGGGCCCGCGCGGCTGATCGCCAGTGGCTGGCGCGCCGCCCACTACCGAATTCACCGGACCGAAAACTACGGCGGGTCGCGAAGCGGGCACTGCTGAACCTGCGAGACGCGTGGCATCCCGACTCCGGACTCGTTGCCGGCGGCTTCAGCACGACACCTCCGTACACATATGACTGGCCCAATGAGATCCTCCTCCACCTCGTGATGCCGCGGATCGGGATGGTAACCGAGGCGGAAGCGCACGCCTTCTTCTATCAAAGTGTGCAGGCGGGGCCTCCGGCAAGTTCAACGGATCCACCGCAGTACAGCTTCGGTATGAATTATGACTACGGCGGCATGCCACGCGGTTTTCTGTCATTCAAGATTGATTCGACCGCATTCGTCGTTGTGCACTGGTGGGACGTCGCGCAATTTCTGGAGGAACCGGAACGGTCGAAATATATTGAGCAGATCTACCCGTCATTGCGCCAGACCGCAATGTTCTTGCGTGACTATCGCCAGGACAACGGCCTGACCTTGCCCGCCACCGAAGGCGACTATCCCGGTGACCGCTCCACCCTGCAGGGCAATTTGCCTGTCTGGGCCGCGATGTCCGCCGCCGCCGAGGCTGCCAATGCCGCGGGCGACACCTCGTCGGCAACCGCGTTTCAGGCCCGCGCGGACGAACTGAAGGCAGCGATCCTGGCCACGTTCTACGACGAAAAGAAGAACCACTTTATCGAAGGCGAACAGATCGGCGCATACGCGCAATTCGGCAACGCCTACTGGATGCTGTGGCCGTATGTACTGTTGCCAGTCACGGATGCGCGCATCCAGGGTCACGCGGCATACCTCGATCACGGTCTGCGCCATGTATTCGTAGAGCACGCCGAAGAAAAAGGTGCCTACGATGCAAAAGGGTTGTTCTACTATGTCGAGGCAGCGACAACGCCAGCGGCTTACGAGCGAGCCTGGACGTATCTGCGCGAACTGGTACACAGCGTGGCGCCGCACGGGACAAACACCTACGGCGAAGCATGGGTCTATTGCGACTTCGACGGTGACGGTTCTGGCGAATACCAGCAACGCGTCGCGATCCCGCACATCTCGGAGGGTGTCTGGCCGTACTGGGTCGGCGTACGGCTGTTCGAGAAATGGAAACCGCAACCGCCCAAGGCCGTTCCATCACTGCAACATGTCCGCATCGATGCCAACGTCGATGACGAACCGGTACTGAGCTGGACGTCCCGCGACGCGGATGGCGTCTATATCGAACTGAGCTATGACGGCACTGTGTTTCACGATGCCGTCGAGCGGCCAGCCTCCGGAAAATGGCGGCTGTCCGGCCTTGCTCCGCACCATCGCTACACGGTGCGCGTGACCCCGTTCGATGCAGCAGGATTTGAGGGCGAAGCCTGGACGGATACCGTCCGCGCCGGCGTCTCGGCTGGTGGCTGTGTGGTCGCGGGGCGGGCAGACCCTGTGCTTCTGCTGCTGTTGTTGATCGTCTTCTGGCCGGTGCTCCGAAAACTGCCGTACCGCAACAGCCCAGAATGGCGATCGGCGTCGCGGAACTCGCGACAGGTCGAAGAGGCATGAGACGCCGCGAGCCGTCGCATGCCTTGCGGATGTGCCGGGACTTCACCGTTACGGCGATCATGGCGCTGCTGATACCACAGCTCCCGGCTTGCAATGATGTCCACTCCCCGGCACCTGATTCACCAGACGCCTCGCGAGAACCGACCACCTGCCCGGACGCCAACGGAGCCAGACGAGCCTATTTCGGCGACCTTCACGTCCACACCACCTGGTCGCTGGATGCGTACGGATTTGGCAATACCGTCCTCGACCCTTCCGACGCGATCGCATTTGCACGAGGTGCGCAAATCATTCACCCGACCGGCGCACCATATGCAATCGATCGCCCACTCGATTTCGTGGCGCTGACGGACCACGCAGAGTTTTTTGACCTGACTGGCGCCTGCCGTCTCGACCCGGACAACCCGGCGTGGCATGGGCGTACCTGTCGTCTGTTGCGCAATAACCCGGCATATGCGCTCGTCGTCCTCGCGGAAGCCGCGGCCGGGCTGGACGACTTCGATGTGCCGAATACAACTGCCCTGAGCGAGGGGCGCAACTACGTCTGGCAACGGGTTCGTGAGATCGCCGATGAAGGCAACGAACCATGTACATTCACGACCTTTATCGGCTATGAATGGACGGGGGGTACCCTGTCCGGCGAACTTTCGGGCGGAAATCTGCACCGTAACGTCATTTTTGCGTCGAATCGTGTACCGGCCGAGCCCTTCGACGCCAGACGGTTCCGAAACGAACGCGAACTGTGGCGGGCACTGGAAGACCAGTGTACAAACGAAACCGGCTGCGACGCGGTTACGATCCCCCACAACGCCAACCAGAGCCGCGAAGGCAGAATGTGGCGTGCTGAGAATGACGAGGCCATCAGATTGCGAGACCGCTACGAACGTCTCGTCGAGATTTACCAGCACAAGGGAAACAGCGAATGCAGTAACCGTAACCTCGACCCCCAGGATCCGGGGTACGATGCCGGCTGCGCATTCGAGTCGCTGTCGCTGTCGTCACCAGCCGACGCATTGCGCTCGTTCAACTTCGGCGGTACGGAACCCCAGACGGATCCAAACATGATCCGCAGCGGCTGGCAAAAAGGCTTGGCGCTGTACGAGCACAGCGCAACCAACCCGTTCGAACTCGGCGTCGTCGCCGGCACAGATACGCACGACAGCACACCCGGAGCAGTGTCGGAGATAACCTTTCGCGGCCACAATGCCACATTCTGGGAAGCGGACGAACGGCAACGTCTGACCTTGAGCATCGAAAACAGTCCCGGAGGCCTGACGGGAATCTGGGCCGAACGCAATACCCGCGCCAGCCTGTTCGCTGCCCTGAAACGCCGCGAAGTCTTTGCCACCAGCGGACCACGAATCACGCTGCAAGTCTTTGCGACCCACAGCGTCGATGACTATTGCAACTCCCCGCCCGCCCTGGCGGCGCTGCGCACCGATGGCGCAGCCGTGCCAATGGGCGGCCGCTGGCAGGCGGGTTCCGCGCTGCTGGTCGTCACCGCAACCGCCGATACCGTGCCGCTCGACCGAATCGAACTTGTCACGGTGGGACCGGCCAGTTCCAAAGTTACGACGATTACAATGCCACGAACGGATGCGATGTACCTGTGCACCACGGTCGCGCTGCCGAAGGACAGCGAGCCAACATTACGCTATGTCCGAGCCATCGAGCAGCCCACACCGCGATGGACCTGGTTCGCCTGTCGTCAGCGCCCGGACCTGTGTGATGCCGAAACGCCGTTATTCGTCGAAGAGCGGGCCTGGTCGTCTCCGATCTGGTTCTACCCGGTGGACACGGAACGGCAGAAATGATGCGATTCAGAACCGTGCTGTTACTGATCATCGCGGTAGCCGGCTGCACGACCATGTCGCCACCGGAACGATGCACGCCGAACCAGCCGTTTCCGTATCCGGATGGGGACCCCTACCCCGGTACACATGCGGGGCCGGGAAACGCGGACTGGGTCGACTGCGAAACGGCCCCTCGATATATTCAGCGGTGGCGAACCCTGGAAGGCCTCGCGCTCTTTCATCCGGCGACGTTGGCACCGGACGGTCGCACGCTCTACGCGACCACGACCAACCCGGATCCAGACGGTTGCCGACTATACGCGGTCGCCGCCAGGACAGGAAGGGTCCGCTGGTGCCGCGTGTATCCCCCAGGAATCCTCGACAGCGCGGTCGAAGTCGACCTCGACGGCCACCTGTACTTTACGATTCCCGGTGCAGTCGTCAGCCTCGACGCTCGCGGACGAGACCGGTGGCGAACCGCATTGCCAGCTCGCAGCGGCGCGACCACTCCGGTTCCGCTCGGCCTCCACTTCGGCCCGGGCGGCGAAGCCTTCACCGTCACCGACCAAGGCGTGGTATTCGCCATCGACCGGACCAGCGGCAAGATTCTCGACACACTGGATATCGCCGCCACCTGGGATCTGGAAGTTCCTGAAACGGCGTTGGACCCGGCCGCGCTATTAGCGATATTTCCTTCAGAAATTCGTGAGGACCTCGAACTGACGTTTGGCGCAGGGGACGACGGCGCACGCCAGGCGGGAACGACACTCGGCGCGGGCGGTGCCTTCGTCAGCAACACGATCACGGTCTCGAGCAGAAACGACCTGTTCATTGTCGGGGGCGGACCCGACGAGGACCACGGCGCGGTCGTGAAACTGAGCTTCGATCCCAAGGCACAGAAGCTCCAGCCGGGATGGCTCGCACCGATCACTGGCGCGAGTTCATCAAGTCCGGCCATCAGCATCGACGGCCGTTTTCTCATCGTTGGTGATGGCGTCTCCCTGGCATCGGTTCTGGAGCCGGCAGCCGTCACGGCCCACGTCGTCGTCATCGACGTGGACGCCTGCGACGCAAACCACGACGCGCTCGCCGCGGCGAACGATTGCGCGCCAGCGCAAACATGGCCGCTCGAACGTGGCCCCGCCACCGCCAGCCTGCCGCTCGCATCTGACAACACAATCTACGCCTGGGAGGCACACTTCTTCGATTTCGAGACTGCGCTCGACCCGGGCCTCATCGATCTGCGCGCCTGGACGCCTGACGGGCCACTCTGGCAGGCACGCCTTCCGAATGATCTGACATGGTCGAGCGTCATGACCGTGACCCGCAACCACCTGATCGGCACCGCCAGCCGGGGCGTCCTTGGCAACGAGACATTACTCGGATTTGCGTTGCCGGAAACCGTGGAAAGCGTACTCGTCGTCATCGATCGTGCGACTGGCTCGCTCGTCTCGTCGGCACCCGTCATCGATGGCGCAGTCAGTACTGTAGTCGTCGGTCGCGACGGCGA